>NZ_JAWJTF010000011.1:0-69343 GCF_048836525.1 Nostoc sp. CALU 546 | reverse complement strand
TCCAGGGAAGTGAGTTGTTGCAGGCGGGCGATCGCTTCTGGCAGCGTCGTTAATTTGTTGCCGCTTAAATCCAAAACCTTCAACCATTCCAGTTCAAACACCTCAACAGGAATCTCTGTTAATTTTTCCTTGTCATAAGTAAACCAATGATTACTTAAATCTAATTCTTTAAGCTGTTTATTTTTCGCTTCTCGGATTTTTTCAAGGAAACGTTGAGGCGTGTTTGCCATACTGAGGTTCACCTGTTAACGAAAATTATATGTAATGCCCCTGATTCGCTGGACAATTTCGCAACCACTAATATTTTGCACTAATCCCAACAACCGCCACAGGTTAGAAACTTCTGGCTGATAGCGAAAGTCCTCTTAAGAGGGCTAAATTCTTTCCATACTTGGGTTTTAGTCCACATTGAGTGGACTTTGGCTATGAGAAAGGAAATTCGAGTTCCAGGCAAAGGTGGGTGTTAATTAAGAATGCTGCAAGATATCAAAGCAATTTACTATTCTGTGTTTTACTACACGAGTGCTAATAATTTTTACTGAATCTAAAAAGAATTTATCATTACCAATGGTTCAGATTGGCTTGTCAACGAGTCTTTGATACTCATTAATGAGGCTCGGAACTCCGTTAATGAGTCTTTGATACTCGTGGATGAGTCTTTGATACTCGCGGATGAGTCTTTAATACTCGCGGACGAGTCTTTGACACTCGCGGACGAGTCTTTGACACTCGCGGATGAGTCTTTGACACTCGCGGACGAGTCTTTGACACTCGTGGACGAGTCTTTGACACTCGCGGACGAGTCTTTGATACTCGTGAATGAGTCTTCGGTACTCGTGGACGAGTCTTTGATACTCTTTTACTTTTTTAGGGCGTTGTTGCATGAATAGAGAAAAATGGTAAATTTTACTTATTCCTTCCTACCTCTACTAATCCCCTCCTAGTTTCTTAGTTGGACTATGAAGACGAAAGCCAAAACTAACTACAGAGTCCGTAACTGGCAGGAATATGATGCGGCGCTCAAGCAGCGAGGGAGCCTGACTTTCTGGGTGAGTGAAGAAGTAATCGAACAGTGGCGCAACGAAAAGAAAACAGGACGGAAAGGAGCCTCCAACTATTACAGTGACGTGGCGATCGCTACGATGGGAACTGTACAATCGGTATTTAACTTAGCAGGGCGGCAGACGGAAGGATTTCTAGAATCACTGTTTATCTTGATGGGAATTGAGTTGAAGGTACCAGATCACTCCACCCTATGCCGTCGTTTGAGCAATTTATCGGTGGAACTGCCCGTAATCCCAAAGGATGACGCAATCCATGTTGTAGTGGATTCAACTGGGGTAAAAGTGTATGGTGAAGGAGAATGGAAAGTTCGCACACATGGGGTAGGTAAACGACGGACGTGGCGGAAGTTGCATCTGGGAGTTGATCAAGGAAGCGGAGAGATTTTGGCTGCGGTGGTGACTACTAATGATGTAGCTGATTGCGAGGTACTACCCGACTTGTTGGAGCAGATTGACTCCAATATTGAACAAGTATCTGGTGATGGCGGTTATGACACAAACAAAAGTTACGACACAATCACTCAACGCCAAGCCAAAGCAGTGATTCCACCTCGCAGTAACGCTCAGATTCAACAGCCTCATAACTCTGAACTGCCTCCACATCAAAGAGATGAAAATTTGCGTCGGATACATCAAATTGGTCGCCAGCAATGGAAGCAAGAAAGTAGATATCATCGACGTTCTTTGTCTGAAACAGCTATGTTTCGACTAAAAATTATTTTTGGGGGTAAGCTAAGACGACGCTTTTTTGACAATCAAGCTGTTGAGTTATTTCTGCAATGTGCTGCACTTAATCGCATGATTCAGTTAGGCAAGCCAGATAGCTACAAAGTGGAAAAATAATTACTAACTCTGCTAAGAGTTGGTGTGCCTTTTTTCTGTTTCATGCAACAAAGCCCTTTTTTAGCCCTTGTTTACGCGACTTCTCCAGCTTGAAAAATCTGTTCAGCAGTTAAATTCAACTCTGGGAAGGCTAGCGATTGAATGCGATCATTTCCCCTAAATTGCCTAATTTGATACTCACCTTCAATTAGTTGGTAAATCGAGATTGTTGGTTGTTTAGGATTGCCAATAAACCGCCTACCACCTAAACCTAGATAGTCTACAATCCAGTATTCAGGTATTCCGACCTCTTCGTATTTACCTGCTTTGGTAAAATAGTGGTCTCGCCAGTTGGTACTTACCACCTCAATTACTAAAGGAATTGATGCCGCTTGGCTTACAGTAGATTCTTTTTTCCACAGAGGTTCATTGACTAAGTTAGAGTTATTCAACAACAGTACATCTGGTGAGTAAGCTGCTTCGCTCTGATTCGGTTTAATGAATGCTGTTTTGGGGATGAAATAAGGTAGTTTTAAACGTTTGTATTCTGTAACTATTTCCCCAACTAAAAATCCAACAATTTGTTCATGTTCACCTGTGGGAGGAGCCATTTCAACAATTACCCCATCATGCAGTTCATAGCGTCGTTGTGAGTTTTCTGGATACCAAGCGATAAATTCATCAAATGTTACTAGTTTGCGTAAGGTTTGAGTCATATTTTCCTCTTGCTTTAAAGTCAGATAAAAATTTAAACCTTAGCCACCTAAATTACGCGACTTCTCCAGCCCGAAAAATCTGTTCAGCAGTTAAATCCAACTCTGGGAATGCTAGCGATTGAATGCGATCGCTTCCCCTAAATTGCCTAACTTGATACTCACCTTCAATTAGTTGGTAAATCGAGATTGTTGGTTGTTTAGGATTGCCAATAAACCGCCTACCACCTAAACCTAGATAGTCTACAATCCAATATTCAGGAATGCCCAAAGACTCGTAATCTTCTAGCTTCAAAGCATAATCATCACTCCAGTTGGTTGAAACAACTTCTACAACCAACTTGACAGAACTACCCCGCGTAATGATAGATTCTTTTTTCCAACGAGGTTCATCCCTAACAGCTTGTCTATCAAGAACGATGACATCTGGTTCATACCCTGAATCAGTGTTAACTGATTTGATGACGCATTCTTTAGGGATCAACCAAGGGATTGACAAACGGGTTATTTCAATAAACAAAGAACCATTGATAAACCCGGCTATCTCTGAGTGCTTCCCTTTTGGCTTAGGCATTTCAACAATTACCCCATCATGTAGTTCATAATGCCTGTCTGAAGATTCTGGATACCAGGCGATAAATTCATCAAATGTTACTTGTTTGGTTAAGGCTTGAGTCATACTTTGCCTCTTTGCTTTATGTCAAATTTGACTCCTTTCCAAACTTCTCCCCGACACAGGAAAGGGTTTTTTCTCGTTCTCAAGTTCTGCCAGGAATGAAGTACTTTAAGGTTTCTGTATTTTGTTAATTAGAATAAAGGGAAGAGTTTCCTGAATTGTGTTATCTGTCAAATCCAGGAAACGAAAAATTATATAATTTCCTAGGGGTAAAAATGGAAACAAAATATGTTGCAGTGGAGCGATCGCATTTTTGACGTTTAAAGCAAGGTAAAAGGGTGCAGCAAAACTGGCGATCTTGTTTCTCACGAATGATTTGGGATTGCCATAGTTGTTAGTAGGGAACTTTTAACTAACAATTCCTAGATTGTTGTATATTTCGATGAGATTGCCATCAGGATCGCGAAAATAAGCTGTGCGGATTCCCCAGTCTGGGCGATCTTGTGGTTCTGTTACAACGATCGCATTCTGAGTTTTTACTTGCTCATAAACCTCATCCACGTTATCGACTGCGAAAATCAAGACAGTTTTATCTCGATTGACAACATACGAAGGTTGTTCGATTCTGGGGACTACTTCAGCCATTAATTCTTTTTTGAACAAACCCAGCTTGAGATATCCGGTATTAAACTCAGCATATCCGCTATCTTCATCGCCCCAATCGACATCAAATTTCAGCAGATCCCGGTAGAACAGAAAAGAATCTTTATAGTTGGAGACAAGCAGTCTCAGGTGTGTTAACTGAAGCTTCATATCTGTTACCTTAGTCTACTAACTGTGAATTCTAGGTTCTGGATGCAAAGTCGCCAGCAACTCGCTTTCGACAATTGCCAATTCATCAAGCCGTTGCATGACAATTTCTCGGTCGAAATAAGTAGCAGCTAAAACCCAATATATACCGTAGTGTCGCGCTTCGGATGCCATTAGCCCACGATAAAATTTTGCTAACTCTGGCTCTGGACAGTGAGCAGCTAATAATCCCAGGCGTTCGTGAGAGCGAGCTTCTATTAAACCAGTTACTAGTAAGGAATCCAGGAATCGCTCAGGTTCTTTGGGGCGGACTTGAGCTTTTAAACCCGCGCCGTAGGGAGGCGGTGGTAGGGGGGCTAGGGGAATATTCCGGCGTTCTAACCATTGGTTAACTAGCTCAAAGTGTTCTAGTTCTTCGCGGGCGATCGCAGTTAGTTCCCGCACCATCTTAGTATTGGAAGGGTAACGAAACATCATGTTTAAGGCTACGCCCGCTGCTTTGCGTTCACAGTGGGAGTGGTCGAGTAAGATGATGTCTAAGTTAGCGATCGCTTGTTCAACCCAAGCAGAGCTTGTGGGCTGTTTTAGGGCGTTGATAGTCGATAACTGAGTAAGCACAAAGTCACAAAACTCCAGAATTTAAATTTGGCTGAGTACCCTAACAAATTGATTTTAATCGTGGATGGGGCAATTTGTTGCTTTTATACCTTTTGCTCTCTCTCTCTTAGTCAGCACGTCATTGATTACCAAAAGCTTAAAATACCTCTAAATGGCTCTTGTTTGCTGTCTTGTCCACGCACGAAATGCTTTCATTGTCACATTTCTGCCATTGGTTTTACTCAGTATCAAATATTCGGGAATCACTTTGCAAAAAAGAGCTACTCCAATAATATTGGAATAGCTCTTTTTTTGTTTTTGTCAACTCAATTTTCACATATTTACAGAGATGGTTGAAGAAGAATTCAGGAGTCAGAATTCAGGAGTCAGAATTCAGGAGTCAGAATAAAGACGCTCGTTCGCGTAGCGTGTCGTAGACAAGACTCGCTAACGCTGCGCCATCCGCCAGTCATACAGAAAACATTGCTGAATTCTGACGACTGACGCCTTTATTCTGTTCGATAAAATTGGATATTCCATATTCAGATAAGCAGTGCTTAAAAGTTTGCACTTCCTCTATGATTTCCTGAATATGTCTTTTGAGTAAGGATTCAGGTCTAAACGAGAGGAATTAAAGAAGGGGTCTGCACAGAAGAGTTAACCATCGCTTTGATAGCTTGGTCAAAAAAGTCAATAACAGAGCGTCCTTGACGGCGACAAGTTTGTATAACAGTCAATAAATTAGCAGTATCTTGGAATCGCTTCAGAGAACGAGAACCACCACTGACTTTTCGTTTTGTGACTGCTAAACGTAATGTTCGTTCAGCTAAATTATTATCAGGCGGGATGTCCGGGTGGTCTAAAAAATACCACCATTGATGAGCTTTATTACGTAAGGAGCGTAAAAGTTTACCTGCTTCTCCTCCAGCTTTATCAATCCATGAATGAATGGAAGATTCAACTTTTAGTTTGAACTCGGATGCCCAACTCCAGAACTCATCAATGTTTTTAGTTTGTTGGAAGAGAGCATAGTTTTTAAAACCTTCATCTATCAGGCTGACAAATGCTGACCCAATCTCTTTGTTATTCAAGCCAGGAATCTTGATTAGTTTCTTGAAGTGACGGCGTAAATGTGCTTGACATTTCTGTTGAGCAATGACCTTATAACCATTGTAGGCACTAAAGTCATCAGAACTGAGTACACCCTCATAGCTTGAGCCTAGAATAGATTCTAATTCAGCACGAGAACGAGTATCAGCCGCATGAAATAAAGCGAAGTCGGTATTGGCAAAAATCCATAACCATTCTTTTACACCTTTGACTAACCAAGGTGTTTCATCCACATGGATATTTGGCTGGGTAAGTTTAATCCATTCTTTGAGACTATCAATACTTTGAGCTACTGCACCATCTATTCGTTCATTCGTGGCTACTAATGTTCCCACGCCAATTTCTATTTGTCCTAGTTCCCACAACAATTCTTGTTGTTTTTCGTATGGTAAATGCCCGTAATTATTTATCCATCCCAAGAAAGCTTGCAGTCTGATTCCTATATCTTGTCCCGGTACTATTTCTGGCGACCAGTCTGCTGTTTGTGTTGACCCACACTCGCTACAAATACAGGTATGTCTTTGATATTCTACGATTTCGATGGGTCTTTCTACCAACTGTGCTACTTGCTGGGTTTCTATTTTTATTGGTTTGTTACTGAATTCCTTTTGACCACAACAAAAACACACTTGCGGTCTTAATATCTCAAACCTATCTACTCTCCCAAAACCCTTTCTCGTTTTTCCCGGATGTCCTGGCTGTCCTCCTGGTTTCCGTTTTGGCCTTTCACTCTCCTCTGGTTCATCTTCAAGTTTTTTCTCGGTTTTTTTGAGGATGTCTGCCGACGGTGGTTTTGATGATATTGTGCTGTCTAAGTCTCTACTAACTTTGAGTTTCTCTATTACAGATTCTAGTTCTATTACTCTGGATTTTAGCTGTTCTATAGCTTTTGCCTGCTCCATAAGCATCTCTACCAGTTGCTCTTTCTCCAACTGTTTTAGGGTTTCAATGTCTAGTTTTAGTGGCAGGTCTTTTTCCATAATTGCTATATTCTGCTTCCCCTACCACACTTGTCAATACCCCAGCACCTGAATCCTTACTCTTTTGAGAGCTATTCTTGACGGAAAATAATTACAAAACCGATCTGCAATACCTAGCAAAGTTACTGAAGTGTGATTTTCTATCCCTATTTCTCACTCCACGGAATGTGTTTCTTGAAAGAGGGCTATATGTTAACTCAAAGGATTTGCAGCAAGGTTAATTCGCCGCTGTTTGGGCTTCTTGATAAATTATTTCTTGAAACTGGATCATATCTTTTTGTGGATCGGCGTGGCTAACTTTCACTACTATCTGTTCGCCTAAGTTCACAGAACGTTTGAAAGTCATTGGTAACTGCAAGCCCAAATCTTCTAACAAAATTAGGGCTAAGTTGCTGTCTTCCCGCAACCACATCAACACTGTCACATCCCAGGTTTCCTCTGGATGACGGCGTAAATATTCTAGAGCATAATATCTATTAGTTTGCCGTTCCACCATCGTCAACTCTTGGGTGATGCTGGTGACAGTCATCATCACTTCTTTAAGTTGTTCTGCGGAAAATGGTAAAACTTCACCCCGCAAGTGGGCTTTAAGTTGGAAGTGGGTAAGCAAGTCACTGTAGCGACGAATGGGAGAGGTTGCTTGGGTATAAGTATCCAAACCCAAACCAGCATGACGCAGAGGCGTAATGCTCATTTCACTCTTGGGCATACAACGACGCATGGCACAGGCGCGAACGAATCCAGCCGGAAGTAGGAGTAATTCTTCGTCTGGGGGTAATTCCGGTTGCGGCTGACCGCGAAATGGCAAAGGGATGTTGTGAGCTTTACCATAACGAGCCGCAACTTCACCGGCAACAATCATCATTTCTGCTACCAGTTGCCGCGACGGGGAATCGTCCAAAATGTCAATGTTGATCTCGTCACCTTTGACTTTGATCGTTGCTTCGGGCATGGTGATGCTAATTGCCCCTTGAGCATAACGCCAAGCTTTGCGCCGCTGTGCCCAAATTGCGATCGCAGCAATTTCTGGTTCTGCTTGTACTCGTAATTGCAGCATTTCATCTACATCTTCGTAGGTGAGGCGATAAGTCGGCTTAATCAAGCTGGTATGAATGCTGTAATCTTCTACTACCCCAGTACTACCCAAAATAATCCCGAAACTGAGGGCGCAACAAACCTTTCCCTGTATCAGACTCATTGGCCCAGTTGCCAATACCTCTGGAAACATGGGGATCATCCCCGTAGGTAAATAGACTGTACTACCCCGCTTTCTAGCTTCCAAATCTAATTCATCTTCCGGCACTAACCATCTAGTAGGATCGGCGATATGCGCCCAAATCCGTTCCCGTCCATCGGGGAGTACTTCCCAACTTAGACCATCGTCGATCTCTGTGGTAGTTTCATCATCAATGGTGTAGACCTTCAGGTGAGTCAGATCCAGGCGGTTTGCATCTGAGTCAATCGGCGGGAAATCCAAACGCTGTTGCGCCACTTCTAATACCTTATTAGGAAACTGAATCGGAATTGAAGAACGACGCAGGAACAAGTTTTCATAAGGACTCCACCAACCCAAATCTACCAGCAGTTGAAAGGCTCCTTGGGGTGTTGTGGGTCGTCCCAGCATGGTCATAGTTTCTAATACCGGAGCGCTTGGCGGATAAGCACGAGCCAAGGAGTCATAATTTACTCCCGTCCGCACGGTGTCAGCAAGTAGCGCTGCGTATTTTTCTAGCCCTTCTAAGCGCTGGCGATCGTGGCGCTGCCATTCTACTGCTTCACCTTTGAGCGCCTGCTCTACACGAATTAAAAATTCCTGCTGTCCCTTAGCTTTTAATGCCTCTACTTCCAGTTGGTGCTTGCGTTCTGCCACTTGAGAAGCAGTTCGGGCTTCATAAGCGTCTCCTTTTTGCTTGAAATAAAGTTTGTCGTCTGATAACAAGCAGTAGGCGGCGTAACAATGAGGCGCGGCTGATTCCGAAAATAGCAGATTCGCCATCAGGTTTGGGGTGACTGTTTCCCCATCTTCAACCAGTAATTCCCAAGCTACCTCTAAGCTAGATGGGTCTACATAAGGCTTGACCTGTTCCAAAAAACTGGCAATGTCAGAGGGCTTGTAAGTCTGTCCGGTAACTGTATAAGTTATTTGTCTAGGCGCGAGGCTGTGGGATTGACCACGTTCGTCTACCACAAACCAGCGGGTTTTACCGTCTGGACGTTCTACGATGCCCAGACGGCGATCGCCTTGAACCCTAAATTCAACTAGCGTCCCCTTCTCCACAACTCTCGCACTCTAATAATTTTAGATTTTAGATTTTGGATTTTGGATTTTATAACTGGTGTTAAATCCTAAATCCATCCGTTTTTCATGCAGCAACTATTTTACACTCTTTGATTCAGATTTGAGATTTTGGACTCACACAGACAAAGCTAAATATTTCTTGAGATACAGCTTCTCTTATATAATCCAAAATCTAAAATCCCAAATCTAAAATTGTTTTAGCCTTCCGCATTGATAAATGGCAACAAGGCCACAATCCGCGAACGCTTAATTGCTAATGTCAACTCTCGCTGTTGCTGAGATGTAAGCCCAGTAATCCGACGTGGCAATATTTTACCCCGCTCGGTGACAAACTTACGCAATAAATCAACATCTTTATAATCGATTGGTTCTCCTGGTTTGATTGGAGAAAGGCGACGACGGAAATAACTCATCTCTACTTAATTTCCTTGTGAACAGTATGTTTGTTGCAGTGGGTGCAGAACTTTTTCAGTTCTAGCCGGTTAGTGGTGTTGCGGCGATTCTTGGTACTGGTATAACGGTTAACACCAGCAGAACGCTTATCTGGATTTGTCCGGCACTCAGTACACTCTAGTGTGATAATAATGCGGGCACCTTTACTCTTAGCCATAATCTTACAAACAGTGAAGCCTGAAGAGAATTAACACAAATGACTATCTTCTCACATTCTGCCGCATATTTTCAACTAATCTTTTGATTTTTATATCGAGCGAGTAGCCACGACGCGACGAAACGATGAAAGTTCCACAATAGCGATCGTGTAAAGCCTGCCGCATCTGAGCATCAGATAAGGCAGTCCCACAATCAATTGCTAGGGGAAGTACTAGCAGTATAGCAGTGGGATTGGCTCTAATATTGCTCAGGGCAATTGATACTAAAAGCGCACCCAAGCCGATGATTGTCTCTCGCTTCATCAGCGAGAGTAAAGCTGGAATTCTGCCCATTATTTCCCCATCTTCGACTTCCAACACCTTTAAGTCGAACGCCCAACGCCCTAAGCTTTGCCCTTGATTGTTGTATACCACTAACACCCGCAAAAATAGCCAAAGTATGACAAAAACTAGGATTTGCACAAATTGAATACCGATATCACCGCCTCCCAGTAGGGAACTGACTAACCAGACACCAAGGAAATCAAGTCCCAATGCCATACCTCGCCGCCCAATTTCAGCCTTGGGATAGTGTTTTTGGGGAAGTCGTTCGATAGTCATACAAAATAGGTATTTTTAGTTAGGGGTTGGGAAATAATTGCTCCTGTTTTTAATATTAAGGTGATGACTTGGCTACTTGCAGCGCTAATGCATTCAATAGCTCTGCTTAACATTTCGTTGCCTACTTGTAAAATTTTCCCGCCAACTTACTCAGATGAGTTTAAAGTTAGTTCAAATATTAGCGATCGCTTAATCGGCTTTTCTAGTCGCTTTTGAGGAGCTTTCCATATTGTGTTTTCATAAAATTGAACTGACTTGGCTTGCTGGAAGTCGGGGTAACTACGGGTAAGCGCCTGCCAAAGTGCGCTGAGTTTTTGCTGTTTCTTAATTGGGTCGTGAGTTTTTTCAAGAATGGATTTAGTCAAACCGGTAAATTTATGAGGCGCGAATTCTGTTTTTACATCTTTTAGATTAAAAGGAATAGGTATAGCAGTTGAGCTTAGAGGGACAATTTCAAGAATTACTGCTTGGGGGCCTGAAAGTTTGGCAAATGGGGGATAAGCGGAAAAGGGCCAACCAGTGTAAACCCCAGCAAACCCAGTTATAAGATTGCCGATACACAATGAAATGCCAACTACCATAAGTACCGCCGAAGAAGTTCGTGGTTGGTAATTTGGTCTTGAAATCTTAGAAATCTCTGCCTGATGCAGACTACAAGTACGAGAATCAGCAACACGCCGATAAATTCCTTTGGCAATTATTGGTATAGGCCAAACATACAGCAAAGGTAAGATTGGCCACAGAATCGGCATTCTCTGTAATAAGACACGATAGGCTAAAAAACCCTTCCAAGACTTTGTTTCGAGAACTGTGTGCATATCAGCCATCAGTGCCTGGGAGTCTAACCAAAGGAGATTGTGGGTGCTTAGAGCTTGATTATCCAAAGCATTGACAAATGTTAACCGTCCAAAAATATCAAATACTCTTAAAGTAGCAATTGTTCGACGACAGAGTTGGCAGTTTCCGTCGTAGACAACATACATATCTTTGGGGAAAAGTCGATGCCCAATCCCATGAAAAATAGCATTTAAATCAAAGAATGTCACGTAAACTTTCATAAGACTTACGAAGTTAATGTTCATTAACTGATAAATCATAGAATGAAAAGCTATTCCTGAAAAAGACGCTACATATCGAGTTCGAGGAAAGAATATTAGAATAATAAAAGACAATTCAAAAAAGATTGACCCAAAGGCTGACAGTTGATACAAGACCGGATATTGATCTAATCTAAATGCTGGTGTCCACCCGTCTAGTTCCAGCCATTTTTCATAGAGTCGATACTTTAGATTCTCGCTGAATGCCCAATCAAAACCACCAACAAATAATTTGTAAAGTCCTGGAAAAAGATAAATTATACCTAGTAAAAGCCAGATAAAACGTAACGGTAGTGCATAGGCTCTAGATAAACCAGGAGGCTCTAATTGACCGCGATCAGCCCGTTTCCAGGCCATAAGAATAGCATCTAATGATAGAACATCGGCACATCGACTAGCAGCTAAAATGGCAGCAAACCATAATAAATGATGGTAGTGATCTACCTTTCCATAAAACTGGGGGATACCAAGAACGTAGAAACAGAGGATTACGGTTAGCCATGCAGAGGTACGGGTAAAAAGTCCTATCATGGCTGTAAATGAACAGATTTTTAATAGTAAACTAGCTATCTGAGCTATTGTTGCATTTATTGGAATAAAATTAATTAGCCATTCTAAGCCAGCGGGCGGAAATAGAAGCTCTTTAGGTAATTGGCTAAACCATACAACTTGTGAAATATCGGAACTAAATATTATTTCAAAATGAATAATCCGAAATATAGCTAGGTTAATGGGATATGTTGCTCCTGCAAAAAACTCCCTAATTGTTTTGAGTGCGTAATCGCGTTTTTGAACTGCCAGCACAAGGAGTTGGATGCAAATGCCGCTGAAGATGGCTCTTGAAAGCAGTATTCTAATTTTCAGTTCATTGGGTAAAAGGACGTACGTCAACCAAATGGCTATGGCCCACAGAATAGCAAGTGATGAATGAATCACTAAAAGAGTTTTATGCTGTTTATAAAATCTCTCTATTTTTAATTTTAAAGATACGTCATATATCATAAAGTTCCTACCTTAATGGTTTAACAAGCAAGAATTCAGGAGTCATATTATATCCGGCTAATTTATAATTCCCGAATCATGCAGAAAGCCCAAAAACCCTTCCCTTCCCCTCTGCCCTGTGCGGTTTTGATGCTAAGTCTTTAAGCAGAAACAATATCAGTTGCCAGAATTCGGAATTGAATTCTTGCCAAAACTAATTGATCGTAGTTTAATAACTGCCCTGTTTGCAATCGTAACTGACGATTGTCGAGATCAACTTGCTCTACTGCACCTCGACAAAACCGAATATGAGTACCTGCCAGTAACTTGAGATAGGGAGGTGCGATTTCCCACTGCTGGAGTTCTTGCGTAACAAATTCATAAAGAAAGGGTGTAAATAGAAAACGGTCGTTTTTATCAATCAGAATAATCTGAGATTTTAGCGATGTCTTCCAGGAGAATCTATCTAACTGTAAAGCAGTATATAGTCCACCAAATCCACCACCCAGAATATAAATTTGAGCAGGGGTAACATTCATGAAATTGATAAATGTAAATTACGATTTACCGCTAGATATGAAGTAGCAGTTAGCCCAAATAATTACAGATTTTGATTTTTCAGTTTTTAACTAGTTTTTCATTTTTTAAAAGTTAAACCTGTATCGGTTAACAACAGTAATATTACCATACTTACTAGAATGACACTGATAAAAGGTAAAACTTTTGTCTAGATTAGTACCGCAGGAGGGAATTCGTAATTCGTAATGGGCTGCGCTCTAAGCGGAACTATGCTGTAGGCTTTATGTAATTTGTAATTTTTATATCGCGAGGCTTTCATTGATTTGAAATGGGTGGTTCATTTCCGCCGTGCTGGACTAGTTGTAGGGGGTATAATTGCAGGTTTGGGAAGAATTGCGATTTGATTTTTGAAAATATCCTGAAGCTGAGAAGCCCGTGTGATCAGGATTTTAGATAAAATCCTGATCACAAATTAGACAGAATTACTGTATAGCGTTTCTTAATCAAATGATGTACATTATATAGCGGTTATCGATTGGATGAGAACACCAAAGTCCTTGCTGTCAAATCATTTCAGCAAACTTTTTGTATCCCACTGAATGTACACCGCTATAGTCCCCTCATTGCTTACTCTTAGCTGGGTAATTTTATACAAAAAAAGAAAAAGATATAAGTCTTGATTTCTCTTTTTGTGGCATGGCTTTTTCCCGCTCTTCAAACCTCTCGCCCACGGTGAGAGAGATTTTGAAACCCGGTTTTAGTTTCTCTCTGCCTGTATAGAATCACCCCTGCTCATCGCTTGCTCTTATGGGGTTGGGGTTCTTGTACCTTACTCAGCTGATAACCGCCATATTATATTGTTATGGCAACTCAATCTTAATTATTTTGGAAGTTTTACTATGACACATTTATTTGCTAAAACAGCTATTGGTATGGTGACGACTACTGCTTTAGCGTTAGCGATCGCCATACCTACTAACGACCTAGCTAATGCTGCTGAGTTCAACTTTAGCTGGGAAGGAGACACTGGTTATTCAGCTAAAGGTTCATTTAACTACGATACAACAACTGCTCCCAGCGTTATTTCTGAAGCAGGTTTGGGAGCTACGAAGAACTTGCAATCTCTATCAGTTTCCTTCTTTGATCCCTTGAGTAATCTCATAAATAGTTTCACTCCAGTGCTTAGTGGTGTATCCAACTACGGCTATTTGAGATTCAACTTTGATAACACGACTGAGAAAATCTTTGGCCCTTTTGATGTTGGCAAGGATGATGAGCTACCTGGCGACACATGGCTTAATAATAATCTTGCACTCATAGATGAAGGTTTTAGTGATGAGGTTCTAACTAAAGAATTTGGTTTTAACAATAGAGATGTAGCAGGCACAAAGCAAATACTAGATTTAAGCAACAATTCGGTTCGGGTATCCAAAGTCCCCGAAGGAAGCATAATTGTAGGTTTACTAGCAATGTGTAGTTTGGGATTTACTCTCAAGCAGAAATTCAATCCAAAATTTAAAATCTAAAATCTAAAATTGGTCAGTGTTACTTTACAGGGAATAAAGGTAAAAAGTCAGAGGCGATCGCTATGTTATCAGTCAGCGATGCAGAAGCAATTATTTTAAATTTGGTGCAGCCGTTAGATCATCAGCGGGATACTGAAGTTGTAGATTTATTTGCAGCCGATAGTCGGATTTTGGCAACACCTGTCACCAGTCCGTTAGATTTTCCCCATTGGGATAATTCGGCAATGGATGGCTACGCAGTTCGCTACGAAGATGTACAGCACTCTAACGCTGAACAACCAGCCGTTTTAGAAATTGTTGAAGATATTCCGGCTGGGTATCAGCCCAAGTGTACGATTCAAACAGGGCAAGCCGCGCGAATTTTTACAGGTGCGGTGATCCCAGCAGGTGCAGATACTATAGTTATCCAAGAGAAGACGCGTCGGGAGGAAAACCGCGTATTCATCCTGGATGCACCAAAACCACAAGAATTTGTCAGACACAAAGCATCTTTTTACCAAGCTGGAACACGACTATTACCAGCAGGAATTAGGTTAAATGCCCCAGAAATTGCCGTATTGGCAGCAGCACAATGTCCGCAATTAAGTGTTTACCGCCGTCCACGTGTAGCAATATTTTCCACTGGTGATGAGTTGGTGACAGTTGATCAACCGCTGCAATCAGGGCAAATTGTGGATTCTAATCAATATGCACTGGCAGCTTTGGTGAGACAAAGTGGCGCAGAACCGTTAATTTTAGGCATTGTGAAAGATGATCCAGTTGCTCTGGAGAAAGTCATTACCCACGCAGTTGCGATCGCTGATATAGTTCTCTCTTCTGGTGGCGTCTCAGTGGGAGATTATGACTATGTTGACAAAATTCTCGAATCGCTAGGAGCAAAAATTCACATTCGGGCTGTGGCAATGAGGCCAGGTAAACCCCTCACTGTCGCCACTTTCCTTAGTAGAGACACGATTAATCTTACAGACGCGATGAATCGCGTCTCTACAAACTCCCCTTCGGCTTCGCTCACGGCAAGCCCACTTTATTTTGGTTTACCAGGAAACCCTGCGGCTGTGCTGGTGACATTTTGGCGGTTTGTGCTACCAGCAATTAAGAAAATTTCGGGAATTACTGAAAATTGGAAACCAGTGTTTTTAAAAGTGCGATCGCATGATGAATTGCGATCGGATGGCAAGCGTGAAACTTACCTTTGGGGTAAATTGCATTTAATTGATGGAGTTTACGAATTTCACAAAGCTGTTGGTAGCCATAGTTCTGGCAATTTAATTAATTTAGCTCAAACCAATGCTTTAGCTGTTCTTCCGGTGGGTAAAACACTAATTTACCCACAAGAAGAGGTACAAGTTTTGCAGCTTAGTAGTGGGGAGTGAGGGAGCAAGAGAGGTAGGGAAAGAAAAACTCATTGATTATTGCCAATGCCCAATGCCCAATGCCCAATGCCCAATGCCCAATGCCCAATCTTAAAATATCTGCTCAAAAGCCTCAATCAAGCTGTTAACTTCCTCCAGGGTGTTGTAATGTACCATACTCACCCGGACTATTCCACCTTGGGATGCTAACCCCAAGTATTCGATGAGCCGTTTAGCATAAAAGTCTCCGTAGCGAATCCCGATGTAATGTTGGTCAATTTTTGCTGGAATGGTTGAGCTATGCATTCCATCTACCACAAAAGATATAGTTGGCACACGAAATTCACGATCAGCCTTCGATTGACCAATCACTCGCACATTAGACTTGCTGTTGAGGTAATTTAGGAGGCGATCGCTAATCTTTTCTTCATGTAGGCTAATTAAATCAAACGCCTGTACCATTTGATTTCTCAAATCAGGTGCAGTTTCATGACCATAGTGTAATTGTGCTAATTCAGTTAAGTAATCACATAAACCTAACATTCCATAACATAGTTCAAAATTGACATTACCTAACTGAAATTTATAAGGTATATCTGTCTGTTCAATAAAATAATGGTTAAGACCAGGCAATCTTAATAAATGTTCTTCTTTGCCATAAAGTAAGGCATGATGTGGCCCATAGACTTTATAACAACTCAAAGCATAGAAATCGACATCCAAATCTTGAACATCAACTAATCTATGGGGTGCATAAGCTACACCATCCACACAAATCATCGCGTTGCGATCGTGTACAAATGCAGCAATTTCTTTAATTGGGTTGATGGTTCCCAGAACATTAGAAGCATGAGTCAAGGCTACTAGTTTGGTACGCTGACTCATCAATGGTTCTAAATCTGCTAAATGAAGTTCCAAGGTATCTGGGCGAATTTGCCACACTTTCACCTTCATTCCTTGTTTTTCAAGAGCAACCCAAGCACCAATATTAGCCTCATGGTCACAATTAGTAACAATAATCTCATCGCCAGGTGTGAAGGTTTGACCCAAACAAATTGAGAGAACTCTCAACATCATTGTAGTAGATGGGCCCATGACCACTTCTTTAGAAGAATTGGCATTAATGAAAGTCGCCATTCCCCTAGTTGCTAGAGCCAATCGTTCTCCTGCAAGTTGAGAAACCCCATACGAAGCTCCCAACTGGACATCAGAACTTAAGAGAAATTCGCTAATTCTATCTACTACTTTTTTCAGAGTTTGTGACCCGCCAGCATTATCAAAAAAAGTCCATTCACCAGCTAGAGCAGGAAAATATTGACGGACTTTATCAAGATTCAGGAGCATAGTATTATAAGTCCTCTAGAGAATGTTCTTTACCCTAGCCTAGCTTTTGACAAGTTGCCTAGATGTGCCAGCCTTCTTGCTCTGTAACAATCTATCTAGAGAGGGTATACTTGGAACCCCAAAGAGTATATTACTTACATATCTAACTTCCAGCAAGGATTAATGTCTTGATTCTTCACAATTCTCGCCAATTTTATTTGATAAGTTTAAGGGAGAGTCAAAGCAGCTATTGTTTTGATTCTTAATTCCTTGATTGAAAACAAAGGAACGACCTATGAACACTACCGTTACATACGACATCGAGGTTATCAAGGAAGAAGCACTTCAACTTGTCAAAAAGGGACTTATTAACCGTCAGCAGCCAATTTATACCCTCTGTAAATATCTTCCTCATCGTGACTGGGTTAATTTTGAACTTGAGTTAGAAAAAAACGAATTTCTACTCAGAGATAGAATTATCGACCTCCTGAATCACGAATCGTGGGAAGACGATTATGGCTGCATTTAGAGGCTGAATCCCCATTAGCAGCATCCCAATAAAATCAAAATTACAAATCAATGTTTCAGCATTAACAACCCTCGCATTAAGTCGAGGGTTATAAATAAGAGATTATTAAAGTAAGCAATAATTGTCTATTAGGGATTACAGTGTACACAAGTCTTTTAGAGGATGTTTTAAAAGTCTTCTAGTCGGTAGCAAAACGTTTTAGATCCCCCTAAATCCCCCTTTCTAAGGGGGATTTTTAGAGATTTTTTCCCCTTTTTAAGGGCTACGGTGTACACACAAGTCTGAAATAGTGGATTAACCAAGTTTTTACCCCACCCTAACCCTCCCCTTGCAAAGGGGAGGGAACTGGATTTTCTATTTCCCCCCAATGCATCGGGGGGATTAAGGGGGGTAATTAGACTTGTATGTACACCGTAGCCTTTTTAAGGGGGGTTGGGGGATCTAAAAGTGTCTAAAATTACAGCCAACCACTTTTAAAACATCCTTTTAGAAGTAAACCCAGAATCCGGTCGCGTAGTTCTAACTGCTGGGAATACGACGGGTTATTTTATACTAGTAGTGTTAATATTTTCTCCATCCGCGCAACTTTAGTATTGGTGTAGCCTCTCCTAGAGAAGTTTGCCACAGACATCGCTTCGTTTTCTGGCGCTGGCATCTTTCTATCCCGCTTGTGGTCTATATTACATGCAATTTTGTACCGCTATATATTTAATAGCGTTACAAAATTGTACTTGACGTACCTTTTTTTGTGCTGGATATTTTTAATATTCATAAGAGTAGCTTATTTAATATTAGGGATTTTTGCTATTTGTACTTATAGTAGTATTTCTGCTTACTTCAACTAAAATATCAGCATTATTATGTGTCATATCAAACTTCAGATATGAACAATTATCCGGAATGCTGCTAGTTTAGTTAGTAGTTTGATTGAAATGTACTTAAATTAAGAGATAAATTCCCTAAAATCAATATATTTATTCAGCAGATTTTGTCATCCCTATTCCTGAGTGAACTAGATTAGTTATGCTCTTAGATTTAGAAAGATTTTATCAGGCTTGCAATCCGAGCAGACCTCTAATCATAGGAAACCCTAGCGATCGCCGATACTATATTGATTTTGCTGCGGTGCGGGGTGGTAAAATCATCGAAGCTTTGCAGCGGACGATCGCTAGAATTTCGCCGGATATACCAACCTGTCAGCTATTTACAGGACATCTCGGCTGCGGTAAATCAACGGAGTTGTTGCGCCTCAAAGCTGAATTAGAAGTGCAGCAATTTCATGTAGTTTACTTTGAGTCTACCCATGTCTTAGAAATGGCCGATGTGGATGTGACTGATATTTTATTGGCGATCGCAGGACAGGTGAGTGAAAGCCTAGAAGCCATGAGAATCAGTCTCAAACCTACCTACTTTACCAAGTTGTTTGGTGAACTCGTCGATTTTCTGCAAACACCAATTGACTTTGGGGTAGAAGCAGAGTTGTCTGTGGGGATTGCCAAAATTACCGCTAAAACGAAAGAAAGTCCCCAATTGCGGCGACGGTTAAGAGATTATCTAGAACCCCGAACAGCAAATATTTTACAGGCAATTAATCAAGAATTGCTAGAACGTGCCATCAAGGAACTGAAAGCCAGAGGGAAAAAAGGATTGGTGGTAATTGTTGATAACTTGGATAGAGTTGCAATTCGACCTTTACCATCGGGGCGATCGCTACCAGAATACCTATTTATTCAGCGCGGTGAACAGCTACGCAAATTAAATTGTCATGTAGTCTACACTATTCCCCTAGCCCTAACTTTCTCCAACGATAGCGCCGAACTTCAGCATCGTTTAGGGGGAGGAGTCGCACCAAAAGTATTACCGATGATACCCGTGCGTCTACGCTCTGGCGAGATTTTTCCGCAAGGGCTAGCAATGTTGCGGCAAATGGTTCTAGCTAGAGCTTTTCCAGACATTTTGCCTAGCGATCGGTTAGGCTTAATTACAGAAGTGTTTGATAGTCTAGAAACCTTAGATCGGTTATGCCTGATTAGTGGTGGTCATGTCCGCGACTTACTGGGGTTATTGTTTGACTGTCTGCGAGAACAAGATCCACCATTTGAACGGGAATGTGTCGATTTGGTGATTCAAAGACAGCGAGATTACCGAGCCAACGCCATCGACCCCCATGAATGGGAATTAATCTTTCAAGTGGTGCAACAGCAAAGAGTTAGAGGTGATATAGAATACCACACTCTACTGCGAAGTTTATTTGTATTTGAATACCGGGATCATCAGGGAGCTTGGTTTGCCGTCAACCCAGTTTTAGCAGAGACGGAAAAATTTAAATCATGGTTGAACGACACCCACAAGTAGATGTAAGAGCAGCTAACGAGCGTGCTTTGCGAAGTTTGGGGAGAGCAATTGCCCTTTCTAGCGGTCAATTCTCCCTGGTTTTGGTGTGCTGCAATTATCGAGTTTTGCAAGAACTTATGCTGCAACGACTCGAAGAACTTTCTTCAGGAGTACACCGAATTCAAAAGGTAGTTCTGCCGCATAATGCTAGAAGCCTTTACACAAGTATTCATTTACAACTGGTAACTGAAGCTAATCCGCCATCGGCGTTGATGATTTTGGGTTTAGAGTCAGTAGATGGAATCGATGATTTACTGAGGTCTATCAATCATATTCGGGATGAATTTCGCAAACGTCACCCATTTCCAATGATTTTGTGGGTGAATGAAGAAGTGTTGCAAAAGGTAGTCCGTTTAGCACCAGATTTTGCTAGTTGGGCGGCTACACCGATTCGGTTTGAGATGACAACTCAATCATTGCGGCAATTTCTGCAACAGGAAACTGACTCTTTATTTGCTACGGTATTACCAACCGATGCTGCACAACATCAACCTCCTCAAGTTGCAAAGCATTATTCCACTGTGGAGCAAGTCTGGAAACATAGTTATGAACTCCACTTTGCCATTAAAGAGTTGCACAATCGTGGTATTACCTTAGAGCCAGAATTATACGCTAGTTTAGAATTTGTTTTTGGTCTAGATAATTATATTAGCGATCGCATCAATACAGCTTTAAGCCATTTTCAGCAAAGCTTGCAAGTTTGGCAAAAGTTGGCGGAGATAGGGGAAATCAATTCAAAATTCAAAATTCAAAATTCAAAATTGAATAAAAAGACTGGAGAAGATGAGGGGGATGAGGAAGACTTTACTTTCTCTACTACCTCATCTCCCCCTGCTCCCTTTACTTCCCCATCTCCCCCATCGCCTCCATCTCCCCTACTTCTGCGACAGGGAATTTTGCTATTTTATATTGGGCTGTGTTATTGCCGTTTTGCAGAGCAAAATCAAACAGAAAATCGCCGCCATTGGTACACAGCAAAATCTTATTTTCAGCAATGCTTGAATATCTTGCAGATGGCTGGGCGTTTAGATATAGTTGCTGGATTTATTAATCAACTTGCAGAGGTTTTGCAATATCTGCAAGAGTGGGAAGAGTTGCAGACGGTTGCTCAAAAGTCTTTGGAGTTACATCAAACTTATGGTAGTCAAATCCAATTAGCTTGTGACTACGGTTTTCTGGCGCAAGTGGCTGTGCAGCAGTCGCGGTGGGTACAGGCAAGTATATTAGCACACGTATCACTGCTGAAATTAGGTGAAGCGCAAAAGCACAACGACCCTTATAACTGCTTATTTCCCTTACTGCTGGGGCAAATTTCTTATTTAGTATTGGCGAAAGCACAGCGAAATTTAGGTGAGCTAGAAGTCGCTCGTGAATACTTAGACAAGGCAACAAAAGAACTGTCATCAGCATTAGAAAGTAGTGCCCATCAATACGATGCCCATCGTTATATTCGCTTATTGCGGACACTGCGATCGCTATACTTTGAAGAAGGGCGCTATTTGGAAGCCTATTACATTCGACAGAAACGCCGTTCTGTTGAGCAGCAGTACGGGTTTCGGGCTTTTATCGGTGCAGGCCGCTTGCAACCCCAAAGACAGGCGACAAACCCAGCATTGATGTCACATTCTGGAAGTAGCAGCGTCGCTTTAGAAATTGCGGCTTCTGGTCGGGAGCGTGATATTAATAACTTAATTGGCAGAATTAGCCGCGCTGATCAAAAGTTGACGGTGATTCATGGTCAATCAGGGGTGGGTAAGAGTTCCACTGTAACAGCGGGTTTAGTTCCAGCACTACAAAACCGAGCCATTGGCGATCAAATAGCTGTGCCTGTGGTACTACAAGTTTATACCGATTGGGCACGGGAATTAGGCAAATCTTTGAGTGAGGCGATGTCTAGTGACGCATCCCTTGCCGTTTACGCTGATATCAAGCCAGAAGCAGCCATTGAAGCGGAGGCTTTGCCCTACTTTGAAACACCTATTGCCATTATCAGAATTTTACAGCAACTCAAAGAAAATGCTGATAACCATCTGATCACAGTTTTAATTTTTGACCAGTTTGAAGAATTTTTCTTTGGTTATAGCGATCGCAATCAGAAGCAAGAGTTTGATAAATTTATTAGCGATTGTCTCAAAATACCATTTGTCAAAGTCATTCTTTCCTTGCGAGAAGATTATTTACATCGGTTATTAGACTTTAAACATCTTTCGGCACTAGAAGCGATTAATAACAATATTCTCGATAAGCATATTCGTTACCAGTTAAATAACTTTTCGCCAGAATATGCTAAAGCAATTATCCGAAAATTGACCGAGCGATCGCAGTTTAATTTAGAACCTGCTTTAATTGATGCTTTAATTGAAGATTTATCTACAGAATTTGGTGAAGTTCGCCCCATTGAATTACAAGTTGTCGGAGCGCAAATTCAAGATGAACGCATTACTACACTAGAAGAATATCAGCCATATCGACCCAACAAACTCATCGAGCGATATCTGAAGGAGCTGATTAAAGACTGTGGCCCAGAAAATGAACGAGCCGCGTTACTCGTCTTATACTTATTAACAGATGAAAGTAACAACCGACCTTTTAAAACTCGTGCTGAATTAGCGGCACAGCTAGCAGAGTTAGAAGATGCTGGCAAATTAGAGTTAGTATTAGACATTTTAGTGCGCTCTGGTTTAGTGGTTTTATTTCCCGATGTACCAGAACGCTATCAATTGATTCATGATTATTTAGTAGACTTGATTCGTTACCTGCAACAACAAGAATCTAGCTTACAAGTACAACTAAATCAGTTGCGTTATAAAGTAGAACAAAGTAAAGCTGAGATTGAGAGACTTAAAAGCGAACTTAGCCAAAATAAGCAGCGATCCAAATTGGTAGATTCTCATCCCCAACAGGGATTAGATTTATTAACAGAATTGCGGGAATTACATAAACGGGAAGAATTGAGTCAGTTAGAAATTGAGCAATTACGAGCTGAACTCAAAGAAAAAGAATTAACAGCAAAATTAGCAGAAAGTCAAAAGAAACAAAGACTTAGCGAAGCTCAATTAAATCGTTCACTAAAAATCGCCCTAACTGCTTCCTTTCTCGCCATATTCGGATTGAGTGTTTCCATCGTAACAGCAGTAGATAGCGAAATTAAAACCCTTAGTGCATCCAGTGAAGCCCTCTTTGCATCCCAAAAAGGTATTGATGCTTTAAAGGAAGGTTTAAAAGCGGGGAGAAAATTACAACAAACAGTCTGGGTAGATTCCTATACAAGAGAGCAAGTACAGACGGCGCTTTATCAAGCAGTTTCCGGGTTGAGAGAATATAATCGTTTCGACGGGCATATCTCTGGGGTAAATAATGCTACATTTAGCAGCGTTCCCCCTTGGGGTTGGCAAAGCCATCGCTCTTTAATTGCCTCGGCTAGTGCAGACACTACAATCAATCTCTGGCGTCCCGATGGCAGCTTGGTCAAAACCTTGTCGGGGCATCAAGATGTAGTTAATAGCGTCAGTTTCAGCCCTGATAGTCAAATCATTGCTTCCGCTAGCCAAGATAAGACAGTAAAACTTTGGAGTCGAGAAGGTCAACTGCTTGCTACTCTTTTAGGGCATCAGGGTGTAGTGAATAGTGTTAGTTTCAGTAAAGATGGTCAACTCATTGCTTCAGCGAGTACAGACAAGACAGTAAAAATTTGGAGTCAGGACGGTAAATTACTCAAAACCTTGCAAGGACATAATGGTGCAGTTTTGAGTGTTGCTTGGTCAACTGATGGTCAAACTATTGCTTCTGGGAGTGCTGACAACACCATCAAGCTTTGGAGTCGGAATGGTGAGTTGCTTAAAACCTTCTCAGGGCATAATGATGCAGTCTTGAGTTTAGCTTGGTCGCCCGATGGTCAAACTATTGCTTCTGCTAGTTTAGACCAGACAATTAAACTGTGGAATCTGGAGGGAAAGCTACTGCGAACCTTATCGGGGCATAGTGCTGGAGTTACCAGCGTCAGTTTTAGCCGTTATGGTAACACGATCGCATCCGCAAGTACCGACGAGACAATCAGACTTTGGAGTTCTCAAGGTATCTTGCTGGGAACCCTGAAGGGACATAATAACTGGGTTAACAGTGTCAGTTTCAGCCCAGATGGTCGTACCTTGGCTTCTGCCAGTCGGGATAAAACAGTAAAACTTTGGCGTTGGGACGATGTGTTACTGCGAAAGCCCAAAGCTAATGATGACTGGGTGACTAGCATCAGTTTTAGCCCTGGAGGTCGCACCTTAGCCGCAGCCAGTCGAGACAAAACTGTAAAACTTTTCAATCGAGAGGGTAAACTTCTCCGTAGTTTTACGGGGCATCAAGGTCAAGTTTGGGGAGTTAGTTTTAGTCCTGATGGTAAAGCGATCGCTTCGGCTAGTAAAGATAAAACAGTAAAACTTTGGAGTCGCAACGGTAAACTGCTCAACACCTTACAGAGTCATAATGATACCGTCTTGGGTGTAGCTTGGTCGCCGAATGGTCAAGTAATTGCCTCAGCTAGTAAAGATAAAACGGTAAAACTTTGGAGTCGAGACGGTATACTACTCAACACTTTGCAAGGACATCAAGATGCAGTGAATTGGGTAAGTTTTAGCCCCGATGGGAAATTCTTAGCCTCAGCCAGTGATGATAAAACCGTGAAACTCTGGAGTGTAGAGGGTAAATTACTATACACATTAACTGGTCATAGCCGCCGAGTAAATGGGGTTGCTTGGTCGCCTGATGGTCAAAGCATTGCCTCAGTTAGTATTGATAGCACGGTGAAGATTTGGAATCGAGACGGGAAACTGTTAAATAATCTCGTGGGCGATGGCGATAGTTTCATCAGTGTCAGTTTTAGCCCCGACGGCAAGACACTAGCAGCTAGCAGTGATGATAAAGTGAGAATTTGGAACCGAGAAGGGACATTACTGATTGCTTTGAAAGGTGATAAGCAAGAGTTAACCAGCGTTAGTTTCAGTCCTGACGGTAAGACTCTGGCTGCGGGTAGTGGCAATGGTACAGTGATTTTCCAGAATTTAGCAGATATCCAACTGGAAAAATTACTAGTACGGGGTTGCGATTTGCTGCATGATTATTTGCAGACTAACCAGAAGCTAATGAAAAGCGATCGCGCCTTGTGTTCTAGTAGGTGATGGAGAAGAATGTTGAAAGGACTTATATATTAAATTAATCATCTATCCAAATAATCCTAATTCATGCAAAAAATTGTATCCGATCCAAAAATAATGATGGGTAAACCTGTCATTTCAGGAACTCGTATTACAGTTGAATTAATTCTCGAAAAGCTTGCTGCTGGTGATCGCTAAACTTTTATCACAAAAAAGTAGTATCCCTCCAATTGCTATGTAGTGGATATAGTAATCCGGGGCGAGAATTTTGGATAAACAGCAGAAACTAAATCCAAAATTTTGTCTATAAGTTCACACGTATCTGGAATAACATCTGGTTGAGGACGCGGGTATTTTCTTGGAATTCTGTGAAGACGATGGAGAGGATTACCACAAGTATCGAATACTATGTCGCGTACACCTCCCCAGTGACCGTGTAAAAAAGTAGAAGTCCAGGAGTAGAAGCGATCATAGATATCCTTAACTCCAGCTGTTTCACTCATTTGTCTCAGATTGCTTTTTTCCCAATGACCAATATTAACAGGGAGATATTCTTGCCACATATCCTCATTTGCTAGGCGTTCCAGCCCTTCAATATCAACATAACTAGATTGAGTTCCAGATTCATCAAGTTTCAAAAAAGCTAGTTTTGCTTGACCAGCTCCAAAAACTCTATATGATTTCCACAGTTCTACATCATTTGTATGAATTAAATAAGCTAAAGTTATGTAACACTCTACAATTGTACGTAGAGCAGTACGACCCATGATGGAGTGGCTATTGCCAATTCTTAATAACTCCTCAATCAAAGCAAAACAGTAAAAAGCTAATCCGAAGACTGTATCATGACGTGCATCAATAGCGCTTGTATTTGTTGTAAGGTAACAATGCTCAACTAGTAGCTCGTATACTTGCCGCACTTGCTCTACTGAAGTTCCAATTGTAAGCTTCTCATGCGTCTTGGAGAAATGAAGGGGAAAGCAAGGCGTTGCAATTAGGCATTGTTTCCAGAATTCTTGAGACCAATTCAAATGAGATTCTGTATCTAAAGAAATTGGAGGTTTACTCATATCAAGAGAAATCTCCGCCGCTCGAATCGTTGGACGAACCTTTCTCATGTCACCATAATTTGGGTAATAAGCAATCTCTTTAGCTGTTTCTTCCAAAGATGACGGAAAAAGCAATTTACCAGCAGTCATTGTACATACCAAACGAAGCCAACGACAATCTGTCGCTGCTTGCGATTGGTGATCTAATGTGTTTGCAACAGCATTCATTAAAGGTTCCCAAGTTGGCTGAGTCAATATATCGCTTAAGGATTGTGCCCAAGATTGATACCCCGGTAGCGACTGGAGTAGAAGTAAAGGATGTAATACTTCTTTGCATATTGGGTCTGAGATTGTAGAATCTAAAAAATGTTTTAATTTATCTGAAGACAAGTTCGCCAATCCAGAATGAGTAATGTCATGAAATTTCTCTTCTTCTGGTAGCTTGAAGATGTAGTCTGCAACTCTCCGAAATATTTTAAGAGCGTACTCACGAGGTAGATGTGTAATCAACAGAGCAGCCCATAACATCTCTGGGAGACGTTCAGATAACCATGAGCTAAATTCAGTATTAGGAAATTGTGCTAAGGGTGGCAGTAGATTTTTCCCCTGCATTTTGTGTTGGGCAATGGTGGAATAGTTACGATGAGTAGACTGTTTAGACTGTTGTTTACTCTTTTGTTTTTTCTTAGTCATCTTAGTAGTTAGCCTAAAATGGATTAATAACTTGTTTTGAGGTTTTGGTTTAGCAAAACAGGTATAAAGGATGAGACTTTACCTTTCCACATTGAAAATTATAGTCTTAATGTAGTATAAATATAATACATTAAGACTAGTATGCTAAGACATTGATATAGTCTAATATTATTTGTATATATTAAAACTTAGATATTGGTAATTTTTACGTAAAATCAGAAAAATTGCCTTTATGAGTCAGCCTGATACAAAAGCGATCGCTCCTGACACCAACCAAAGGTGCGATCGCCTTCCATTACCCAACCTCAAGCCGTTATTTCAGAACTACGGCAGAAAAATCAGCTAGGACTCATAGACAAAGCTGTACATCTTAGTAGCATTGAGTAAAGTACCCGTCAGCAAGAGAGCGAGGGCGATGTACGCAACCGTCACACAACCACTGACTTTTGAAGAGTTTCTTGCCTGGGACGATGCTTCAGGCAGAGAGTTTGAGCTATTGGATGGGATTCCCGTGCCATTATCAGAACCAAATGCAAATCATGAGGATTTGATCGAGCGACTGTGTGCTTACTTAGAAAATCACTGCCAAGAAAATGACCTGCCTTACGTATCGCGCCAGTCCAAGCAGGTTCGGCTCAAAACAGCACCAGGCGAAAAGGAAAAAAGCCGGAAAGCAGATATTGTCATATTTGCAAGAGTTGAATGGCAGAGGATGAAAACGATCTCTAGTTCTGCTGCTGCATATATTCCACCACCCGGAATCATTGAGGTTGTTAGCAACAACTGGAAAGACGACTATCTGACAAAACTTGCTGAATATGAAGACTTGGGCGTTTTCGAGTACATCATTGTGGACTATGCTGCTTTTGGTGGCATTCGGTTCATTGGCTCTCCCAAACAGCCAACCATTACAATCTACCAACTTGAAGGTGCAGAGTATTTACCCCCAAAGGTGTTTCGAGGGCAGGATCGAATTGATTCTAGATTGTTTCCGAACATTCCCTTAACGGCTGAACAGATTTTTGCAATGAGTCGCTGATTAGCAATGAAGAAATTTATCAAACAGAATTCAGGAGTGCTGGGTACTGGTAGGGAGTTATTAATCTCCCCCAGGCCCTCTCCTCCTTTCTACCGTCAAACAGCAAAATCACTGCGTCGGTAGTTTCGGGTGTGTAGTCGAATATTTTGCTACGATGCCAGAAATCTCAGGGTTGTAAAGCCTCAGATAATTCCAGTAGTTGCCAAATACTTGACGCACATAATTTTTGGTTTCATCAAAGGGAATTTCTTCCACAAACTCATCTGGATCTTGTGTAGTTAGAGTTTGCAGCCATTTGGAGACATTACCGGGGCCAGCATTGTAACTAGCGATCGCGAGCAAGGAATTATTGTTATATTGCTCATGGGTATGATCCAAATACCATGTACCCATCATGATGTTATCGTTGGGATTTTCTAGACTTATTGTTTTGAAATCCACTTTGATTTGTGGGGCGATCCATTTAGCTGTACTCGGCAACACCTGCATTAAGCCAGTAGCATCAGCCACAGATTTGATTTTTGGTTCAAACCGTGACTCTTGACGCATCAGAGCAGTTACTAGCAGAGGATTGAGTTGACGCTCAGTAGACCACTTTTGAATCTCTCGAAAATAAGGAAATGGATAACGGGCTTGCCAGTAGATGATTTGTTTGCTCAGAGTCTCATATTGCGTTTGTTCAGCTGGTATTTCTCGGTCTTCCAATTTAGAAATTTTGTCAATTCCGATGAGATTTTCTCCCCTTGCCAGCCGCATCAACCCTTCAGTAAATTGCTCTGCTACCGTTGGCTGAACTTTGTTTTGAAATTCTGTTTGCCATTGTAACCAGGCATCACGGTCTTGACCCAGCAGATACAATTCTTTGAAAGTTTCAGAACCAGCAGGTGGTAATGGACGCTGGGGTGTGATTACTTCTGGGTTCATGACGCGCACGTTGTCAAAGTTGCCGACATTCAACCCCAGCATCGTCGCCGATCGCCATGCATAGTAAGAGTAAGGAAACTGACTAATCACATACTCATAAGCAGTTTTAGACTCCTGCTGTTTGCCTAATGAAGCTGCCCATTTCCCTACCCAAAAGCCGGCTCTTGGAGCCAAAATACTATTGGGGTTGTTGGTGACAATTGGTTCTGCCCATTGCCAAGCCCCGACGTAATCTTTGGCTTTGGCTTTATCTGTGGCTATTTTCCAGCGGTATTCTGCGGCTTCATCAGAATTGCCGTATTTGGCTATGAGTAATTGCCACGCCGCGCTAGCTGATTTTTGGTCTTTGAGAGTTTGGAGAGTTTTAGCTTTTTGTACCAGTGCAGTACCAGCTTGTTTCGGAAATTTACTAATTACCTGGTCAAGATAAGGTAAGCCTTCTTTACCGGTTTTTGCGGTTTCTGCTAACCGCAGTAGGGCAGTTCCAGCTTCTTCGGTATTTGGAAATTGTTGGACTAATTGTTTATAAGTAGCGATCGCTTTTTCTCGATCTTTGCCTCCTACTTGTAACCCCCGTGCAGTACGGTAGAGGTTGCGCGGTGTTTTAGGTGCTTTGGCATAAGCATTACCTGCTTTGAGAAATTGACTATTTTCCCAATAGCTTGTACCAATGATTTCCCAGTCTTCGGGTTTGAGATTCGGCTGTTTTACTAGCTGATCTAAAACGCCTACTATGCCTGGTTGATCGTAGGCATATTTAGCCAAAATTAATTGTAATTGTGGCTGATTGGGATTTTCTTGTAAGCGTTTGCGGATAATTTCCCAAGTTAGAGGATTGGAAGGAAATTGAGCGATCGCCGTTTCTTGTTGCTTTGGCTGGGCAATCAGATATAGCGCTTTTACTGTAGCCGCTTCTTTGGGATACAGTCTCAGCACACTTTGCCTCAGATCCGAAGCTTTGCCATCCTCGCCCAGCATATCCTCTGCCTGGGCTTGTTTGAGCAAAATATAAGGCGCGAGAACAGGATAGTCTTTCTCTAATCCTTGGAGTAAAGCTAAGGCTTTTTGCGCTTGGGTTCTTTCAATGTAATCACTCGCCAAAAGATAACGAGCGCGATTCCGGTCTGGCGATCGCGATTCTTGGGCGATCGCTGCTAGTTTTGCCGCCCGTTCTGGCAGCGATTGTGATATCAGTGGAAAGACCGCTGATTGGGCAATGCTAGCCTCTGATGTTGACTCTGCTTGATTCTGACTCAGTTTGAGCCATTGTCCAAGGGATTTGCCAATCTCTGGTGCTGATACCATTGCCCCGGCTAAAAAGGCAAACAGTGCCGCACCCGCAATTATCGAAATCTGCTTTTTTTGTAGTTTCTTCAGCATGAATACCCGCTGAAAAGTTCCGGTGAATTTCCTGAAACTCTAACACTCCTAACCATCAGTGTGTCCAATTTTTAATTTTAGATTTTTCATTTTATGTAGAAAAATACTAATTTTCAATCCTACGGTTGGCAGTATTGAGTTACTAGCACATATTAAATACTATTACATCTATCTTGGGTTAAAAAACCCGCCTCTCCGTAATTCAGCTAGGGCGAAGAATTGTTCCAGCTAATGTTTTGTATGAAGATAAAATGGGTTCTGTACGTCACAATCTCCAGAAACTAGCACAAGTGTTATTGCGGTGGTACGGTAGAGGCCATCACGGAAAATGAAAATTAGTTAAATGACCAATGACTAATGACTAATGACCAATGACCAATGACCAATGACTAATTATGAAAACTTTTCTTGCAGATACAGAGGCGACGCTACGCTTAGGTATTACTCTTGGTGAATCCCTGACCCCTGGCACTGTAATTCTACTAGAAGGTGATTTAGGCGCTGGTAAAACTACCCTAGTTCAAGGCATTGGCAAAGGTTTGGGAATTGCTGAACCCATTGTTAGTCCAACTTTCACGCTAATTAATGAGTACACAGAAGGACGCCTCCCCCTTTACCACCTAGATTTATATCGCTTAGAACCACAAGAAGTTGCAGCCCTGAATTTAGAAATTTACTGGGAAGGTGTTGAAGTCATACCAGGAATTGTGGCAGTTGAATGGGCGGAACGATTGCCCTACAAGCCAGATAGTTATCTAAGCGTAAGTTTGACTTATGAGCATGGGGGCACTCGTCAAGTCGAACTAATACCATTCAATTGTGCCATTAGCAAAGTCATAGCCGCGATTTAATTTTTTGATCGCAACACTAAAAAATTTCTGCAAATAGTTGAGGGAGAATTCCACACTCGTCCTATCTGCCACTACCACGCTCACCACTATAAGTCACTAACATTGTTATCTCAACCCAAAAATCTCAAATCAGTTTTTCTTCAATCTAAAATTGGCAGTCAGCAAAGCCGACGCCGGTTACTATAAATTTGGGAAAGTTTGCAACGCCCTGGCTCTCTTTAAAAAGGGAGTCAATCCAGGGGGGAATCTTATCCGAATAGTATTGAACCTACAGTAATTCTTAACTAAGCGGGATATATATTCAGGATTAGCATCTAGTAGCTTTATTGCTGTAATAAGCAGTTAAAAACTGATTTAGATGGTTTGTGTACGAATCAAGCAAGTGTCAATAAACTGTTGTTGGGTTAAATGAGAGTTTTTACAGAATTTAGTCAGTTTGGTTAAACAGATTATTTCCCTACTGTCATTTGGAGAAGCAATCTGAATTATTTAGCAGCGAAAGCTAGCAGAGAAAAGTTAAACAATAATCAATTCTGTATAAGTCCTCTAACTTCCCTTACACTTAGTATTCCCAACTTAGGTTAGTAATCTATACAAAAAAGAAACTAGTTTATAAATCTGTAAAACTAATTTTAATAATTTTAACTAGCAACAAATTCTTGTATTCACATCTGTAATTAGCACTGATGTGAAGAAAATATTAACTAAAACATCTCGTATTTTTACAGAAATTATCGTAAAAATACGAGATGTTTTCTCCTAAATTAATTAACGTTAATATGCCTACGTGGATGCACTAGTTATCTCTAATGAAAGAGGCGATCGCTTTTTTGATCGGAGAACCGGAGTTGTCTCTGGTATAGTACGTAAGACCTTGATCAATAAATGCAGAGGTAGTATCTATTAACTGCTGAAGAATCTCGGAATTAGTGTTATCTATTTCTTCACTGACTTTTTCTCCTGTAAATCGATTTTTTCGATCTTCTGGAGGTAATACAATGCGAGGATCTTTATAAGTCTCTTTTGGCTTGGGTTTAAATGTCTCATTTAAGTCAAACTGAAGACGTAAATAACGTTTAGAATCGTATCCACCCATGATTTGTCGGCAAATCGTACTATCAATCTCAGATGTAGGTTCCATAAAGATGTTAGTCAGATTTTTTACCCAGTCGAAGCCTCTCCATTTGCTTATTTGGTTATATTGATATGGTTCACCAGTTTGACCTGTACCAATAGAAAGGATAGAAATATCTTCCAATCGGAGATTATCTAGCTTATATTTTTGCTTGATTGTTGGAAGGACTGAAGACTGACTAATCCTCATAACTAGACTCAAAGCTGCGAGAGCCGGGTTATTAGCAGAAATTCCTCCATCAATATGTGGGAATTCCCAATTACCAAATTTTTGTTTATCTACAGGTTCTAATTTATATGGTGGAAAAAAAGTGGGCGCTGAGGCAGAAGCGGTACATATTTCCCATAAAAAACAGTCATCGTACCATCTGTCTCCTAAATCGGGATGACAATTTGTAAAAAAGGTTGTATTTCGATATAGCGTATCGTAAGCAAGAATCAAAATAATGGGGTTTTCAATATCCTTTATTCTTGTGGATTTATAGGCATCTTTGAGGACATTAGTAATTCCATCATGAGAATATTTAGATTCGGAAAATACATCAATAATTGATTTGATAATGGACGGAAAGTTTTTGTAGCGATCTTTTCTATCCGGTGGGAATATATCTTTACCCCGATCTCTATACAGTTTAATTAGCTCATCACTCCCTTTTCCTACAGCAATCCCTCCTGCTAATATTGAACCGGTAGAAGTGCCAGCAATCAGGTCAAAGTATTCGTGTAAGAAGTTTCCTTTACCCTGATTTCTAATTTCTTGTTCTACTTGTTGAAGTATTCGTGCTGCAACGACTCCACGAATACCGCCACCGTCTAAAGCCAAAATTTTGAAGGACATAGCAATTCTCCTTGATTATTTCTATGCTTATCGAACAGAATTCAGGAGTCAGGAGTCAGAATTCAGGCGGGTATTCTGTATGACTAGCGGATAGCGCAGCGTAAAGCCTTCTCTTCTCCTGTCGCAATACGCTTGGGTTAAGCGCTACTTATACAAAATCGTGGGTTTTGAGACGCGATAAATCGCCGTCTCTACAAGTGTTTTGGTCTGGAGACGCTAACGCGTTTGTAGAGAGCGTCTTGATTCTGACCGGAGCTAACGGAAACGTCTCCGGCTTTACTCCTGAATTCTGGCTTTTGAATTCTTCTTCAATGAATGAAGATTTGACTTGAGACACTGAATAAATTCAGGGTTTCAAGTTGCAATTTTTGATACAGCAATAAGTCAATACCCTTTGGTTAAAAGAGTAAAGCAGGAAAAACAAGGATTTTCGTCTTTTAGCTTGAACCAAACCCATTGGTCTAGTCTTAACTTTGGATAGATGAAAATCTTGCCAGTTCAAGTATGGCTTTGACGTATATTTATTTGTCTACTACGTAAGCTTAAATAAATATTTACTACAAGAAAGTTAAAGCTTGACCCCGCACTTGCGTATTTACCTCGCCTTTGTCATAAACAATCTCACCGCCGACTATGGTGGTTTTAGCCCAGCCGGTAAGGTTCCAGCCTTCAAAGGGACTCCAACGGCATTTGGTTAAAAGTTCTTCACGCCGGACTGGGCGGTATGTGTTTAAATCTACAAGCACTAAATCGGCATCGTAACCAGGTGCGATCGCTCCTTTATTGGGAATACCATAAGCTACAGCCACATTCTTAGACATCCAGTTCACAACTTGAGCAACAGTACATTTTCCCTCCATTGCCGCAGTTAACATCAACGCGAGGGAAGTTTCCACCCCAGGCATTCCCGAAGGAGTATTGGGGTATTCTTGAGCTTTTTCTTCTAAGGTGTGGGGTGCATGATCTGTAGCGATGAAATCAATCACGCCATCGCGCAAAGCTTGCCAGAGAACTTCGTTATCGTGGGGCGATCGCAAAGGTGGATTCATCTGTGCTAAAGTGCCAATTGTTTTATATGCACTGGTATTCAACAACAAATGCTGTGGCGTTACCTCTGCTGTCACCCAACTCGGTTTTTCCTGACGCAGTAAATCTGCTTCCAGCGCTGTTGACAGATGCAGAATATGCAGACGACGTTGATATTTTTGAGAAAGTTTTAATGCTAGTTGAGTTGCCAGTAAAGCCGCTTGATCATCTTGAATTTGGGAGTGAACGGCTGGATCGTGAATGTTGGCAAATTCTTGGCGACGTTGGTTAATTCTAGCTTGGTCTTCGGCATGAACGGCAATCAAGCGATCGCCTTTGGCAAATATCGCAGAGAGGGCTGTTTCACCATCAACTAGCAATTGACCATGCATCGACCCCATGAAAATCTTAATTCCTGGTGTTGGTTTTGCTAACAGCAAATCTGGTAAATTCTCTGGTGTTGCCCCAATAAAAAACCCATAATTAACCAAGCACTTTTGTGAGGCACGTTCTAGCTTGTCATCTAAAGCCTGCTGTGTCGTTGTCAGGGGACGTGTATTGGGCATTTCCAAAAAGGAAGTGACTCCCCCTTTAGCACAAGCACAACTGGCGGTGAATAAATCTTCCTTGTATTCTAGTCCAGGTTCCCGGAAATGTACCTGCGGATCAATAACTCCTGGCAACAAAGTTAACCCTTCTGCGTCAACTTCAGTGGCTAGTGATATTTCGGAGATTTCTGGCGCAACTTCGACTATTTGGCGATCGCGCGTCAACACATCCCCAATCATCAGTTCACCATTGGGTAAGATTATGCGAGCGCGGCGAATCAGTATACTTTTTGGAGATGACATAGGGTTAATAAAGTTTAGACAGGGAGCTATGTATTACAGAGAACTATGCTTTTAGGTTAAACTTATTCGCGATCGGAGTAACCAAAATTTTGCCGCACGTTAAAAAAAAGTTTATTTTTAATTTATGAAGAACCCCGTCAATCAATTTTGGATTTTGGATTTTGGATTGACCGTATCCTGGAAAGGATGAGGCTTGAGTATTTTACATTGGTTTCGCCCACCAGAAGCGAGTCATGACCTAGAAAAAACACTCTAATCCCAAATCTAAAATCCACAATCTAAAATTGGTAGTCAAGATGCAAACATGAATAGGAAATTAAAATTTTCCCGTTAAGATTAACAGATAAAGTTTCACTAGGCGAGTTAATTACCTACATTTTTCGTTCAGTTCAGTAATTTCATGCAAAATCAAGTGTCTGATAACAACTCTAGTCAACAACCCGATAATTCCTGGATCGCAGAGCTAGGTAGAACAATTGTCTTGAGCATTGTTCTAGCTCTGGGAATTCGTACCTTTGTTGCGGAAGCACGCTGGATTCCTTCTGGATCGATGGAACCAACTCTGCATGGTACGCCAAACCAGTGGGAGGCAGACAAAATCATTGTCGATAAGTTGAAGTATAAATTTGCTGACCCACAACGGGGGGATATCGTAGTATTTTCACCTACGGCAGAACTCCAAAAAGAACAATATCACGATGCTTTTATTAAACGTATAATCGCCTTACCTGGAGAAAAAATCCAACTTAGGAATGGCAAAGTCTATATCAACGACAAACCCCTCTCAGAAGCAAATTACCTCAGTTCTGGCCAAAGCACAGTCATTGATGTTTGCCAATCAGGGCCGCAGCCACCTTTTTTATCAAAACCCCAAACCATACCAGCAGATTCATATTTAGTACTAGGTGATAATCGTAACAGTAGTTACGATAGCCGCTGCTGGGGTGTTGTCCCCCGCCAGAATATTATTGGACGTGCTGTAGTTCGCTTCTGGCCTCTAAATCATGTTGGAGGGATAGATAAATCGCCAGTATATCCATAATTAGCAAATGGATATAGTGGTTCTCATTCGCATAAGATACACAAAAACTCTTATCTAGTAATAGCTTTCGTTCCTGAGCAGGAAACGCTATAAGTAACAAAAAAATTTTAGATTTTAGATTGGGGACTACTAAATCACCAATCTTTAATCCAAAATCTAATTTGCGCTTACGACCCAAAATCCCAAATTGCTATGACGCCTTACCTAGCAAAGATTTTACTGTATCCAGTTAAGTCACTGGATGGTGTTGAAGTTGAGAACGCTAGAGTTCTTGCTAGTGGCGCATTACAGCATGACCGCGAGTTTGCCATTTTTGACGAACAGGGTAGATTTGTCAATGGCAAGCGTCATGCTAAAATCCATTTACTAAGGGCGCAATTTGCACTCTTAAATAGAACCATCTCGTTGCAAATCCCAGGCGGCGACTCACAACAAAATTTTCATCTGGATGAGGAACGGCAAGCATTAGAAGCAACTTTGAGTGATTTTTTTGAGTTTTCTGTCATCTTGAGACAAAACTCTCTGATGGGTTTTCCTGACGATACACACTCATTAGGCCCAACGGTAATTAGTACAGCAACTTTGGCAGAAGTAGCTTCTTGGTTTCCCGGTTTAAGTATAGATGAAATGCGCCGTCGAATGCGTGCCAATATCGAGATTGGTGGTGTACCAGCATTTTGGGAAGATCAGCTATTTGGTGAACAAGGTAATGTTGTCTCCTTTCGAGTGGGAGATGTTCACCTTCTTGGGATTAACCCATGTCAGCGTTGTATAGTCCCAACACGCGATTCTTACTTAGGAGAAGCTTACCCAAACTTTCAAAAAATCTTTGCAACCCAGCGACAAGCAACTCTGCCAAATTGGGTTGCTTCATCGCCTTTTAATCATTTTTACAGATTGAGTGTTAATACCCAATTATCCCCATCCTCAACTGGAAAAATTTTACAAATCGGCGATGAGATTGACATACTTCCATAACAAAGTTAACATTTCTTCATAATAAAAAATACAAAGTAAATTTTCTTGGATTTTTTTTGTTTATAGTGTGCGTTTGCATGAAAATTTTAAAATTGTTGTAGTTAAATATAAGTTTTTGTACTAGTCCAGAGGTTTTAAGACCGGGAAATCAAAACATCAGCAATTAAAAATTAAATTTAGGATTGAGTGCTAATGGCGACCTGAGTTTTAGAATGGCATACTGTAGCTTATCGGTTAAATTTCAGTTAATCCGAAAAAATCTGTTGACACATTGCCAGATAAAACTGAGCAAATTCAGGTGCGATGGCGTATCCGCCCAACTTAGTCGATGTCTACGATGGGCTATGCCTACGCAAAGTTTAAAAATTAAGCGTTGGAGGTACTTAGCCAGTAAAATAAGTATAGACTAGGGCTTTAGTGCTTTATTATACTATAAAATGCAAATATATGTCATCGCTAAAGCGAAGATATGGCGTAATTATGCTGAGTTGAAAATGTAGCTGATATGGCAAAAATGCCCCTAGTATATGTTGGGGAAGAATTAAACAACAATGTTATCCAAACTTCAGCCAGTCAAATCTATTAATCGCTTAGTTGGCAAAGTTTATGCCAAGATGCCTCTGAGGTATGTTCTAATTGTGCCCTTTATATTGCAAATTTTTGGGGCGGTAGGACTTGTGGGCTATCTTTCGTATCAAAACGGTCAAAAAGCGGTAAAGGAGCTTGCTACTCAATTAGAAAATGAAATCTGCGATCGCATTGAACAACATCTTGATAGTTATTTAACAACTCCGAAACAAATAAATCAAATTAACTTAGATGCGGTTGAGCTAGGTTTGCTCAACCTTTCTGATTTTGAAACCACCGGAAATTACTTTTGGAAACAAATGCAGGTTTTTAATGTTGGCTATAACAACTTTGCCAACCCCAAAGGTGAATTTATCGGTATTGAACGTTTAGATAATGGCACGCTCTTAATTAATGAAGTTACCGAAAAGCGTGGTATCGGGAAACTTTATATTTACAATTCAGACCGGAAAGGGAATCGCCGCCAGCTTCAGCAAGTCAAAAATTATGATCCTCGTGTAGAAGCGTGGTATGCAGATGCAGTCAAGAGTGGCAAACCCGTCTGGAGTAAAATTTATCAATGGGAAGATAAACCAGAAGTTTTATCAATATCTTCCAGCTATCCTATTTACGATAAAACTAACCAACTTGTTGGGGTGATTGGTGTCGATTTGATATTGTCACAAATCGGTACTTTTTTAGCTAAATTAAATGCCAATCGGTCAGGTAGGACTTTTATTTTAGAGCGTTCCGGGTATATAGTGGCTTCTTCTACTCGTGAGCCACCATATACCATTATTAATGGTGAAGTAAAACGTCGATCAGCATTAGATAGTCAAAATTCTTTAATTAGACTCACAACACAATCTTTGATCAAACGCTTTGACAGCCTTGGATTCGTTGTGGGAAAACAACAGTTAACCTTTAGCGCCGATGGAATACATTATTTTGTTCAGGTAAAAAGCTGGAAGGACGAACTGGGTTTAGATTGGCTAATCGTGGCGGTGATTCCTGAAGGCGAATTTATGGAACAAATTAACGCCAACACCCGAATCACTATTTTGCTGTGCATAATTGCTTTTGTAGTAGCTACAAGAATTGGAATTTTGACTGCTCGCTGGGTAATTAAACCGATTTTACAATTAAACACATCAGCGAAGAAAATTGCTAAAGGTGAATGGGAGCAAACCCCAGTAATTCAGCGTTCCGATGAACTTGGGGAACTAGCCAAGTCATTTGAAACTATGGCAAAGCAACTCCAAGCATCCTTTAGTGCTTTGGAAGCCAAGAATGCTCAGATGCAAGTTTTAAATGAGGCGCTATCTCACAGTCAAAGCCGGCTGACTCAATTTTTAGAAGCCATGCCGGTCGGTGTATTTATCATAGATGCTGAAGGGGAACCTTATTATACAAATCAAATTGGGCAGCAAATTCTTGGTCAAGGAGCGATCGCAGAAGTTAGCACCGGAGAATTATCAGAGGTATATCAAGCTTACCTTACCGGGACAGATCAACTTTACCCCAGCGATCAAATGCCGATTTTGAGAGCATTGCTTGGGGAAAGCACCAGGGTTGATGATATGGAAATTCGCTGTTGTGACAAGATTATTCCCATTGAAGTTTTGGGAAAACCCATCTATGATGAATCGGGAAATCTGGCTTTTGCGATGGCTACATTTTTTGATATCACCCAACGCAAACAAACAGAAAAGTTATTAGCAGAATACAATCGCACCTTAGAGGCTCAAGTAAAAAAACGTACTGAAGAGTTTCAGCAAGTTATTGAGCAACTGCAAACTACCCAAGAAGAACTGATTCAATCGCAAGAAATTGCCGCACAGGAACAACAAGCAGCCATTCGGGAAGCGGCTCGCAGCGCTGCTGCTAACCTCGCCAAAAGCGAATTTCTGGCTAACATGAGCCACGAACTGCGTACCCCACTCAACGCCATTCTTGGTTTCACCCAATTCATGAGCCGGGATTATTCGCTATCTGGTGAACATCAAGAAAACTTGGCAATTATTAATCGTGCTGGCGAACACCTACTCAACTTAATTAACGACATTCTAGAAATGTCCAAAATCGAAGCTGGCAGAATCACATTAAATTGCAGCAGCTTTGACTTAATTCATCTGTTGAAGAACTTAGAAGAGTTGTTTCACTTGCGTGCTGCGTCTAAAAATTTAGAATTACGGTTTGAATATACACAAGACATTCCTAAATATATAGAAACTGACGAAAATAAACTGTGTCAAGTTTTGATCAACCTCTTGGGAAATGCCATCAAATTTACTGATATAGGGATGGTGATACTACGGGTGAAACTGGGGGCTGGGGATTGGGGACTGGGGAATGGGAATCAAGCACAAGGGGGAATTATTGAAGAAGTCTCTTCCCAATCCCTAATCTTCGAGGTTCAAGACACTGGCTGTGGTATTACCCCACAAGAAATTGACTTGCTGTTTGAGGCTTTTGAGCAAACCGAAATCGGCAAAAAATCACAGCAAGGGACGGGACTAGGTTTAGCAATTAGCCGCAAATATGTGCAACTAATGGGAGGAGATATTACTGTCAGCAGTCTGCCTGGTATCGGTAGTACATTTGCCTTTGATATTCAGATTGCTCTAACTTGCCCTAGAGAAATTCCGACAAACCATATTAAATCGAGAATTCTAGCTTTAGCATCTACTGAAAAAGCATACCGGATCTTAGTAGTTGACGACTCCAAAGAAAGCCGTCTGTTGCTGGTTAAAATTCTCACATCTTTGGGCTTTGAAGTTAAAGAAGCTACAAATGGGAGTGAAGCGATCGCTAATTGGGAATCTTGGCAACCACACTTGATTTTTATGGATATGCGAATGCCGGTTATGGACGGTTATGAAGCGACAAGAATGATTAAAGCTAAACAAATAGGGCATCGGGGAGCCAGTAAGTTGCGGAAGTTCCCAAAATTGAAACAACTGGCGTCATCGGGCAGCCAGGGACTTGCGGCAGGATTAACCGATTCAGGCGACTGCGAGATTCTTCAAGTTGTACGCAAATCGTCTCACACAGAAGAGGCTACTGGTGTGTCCAATTTGCGATCGTGGACGCCAACGCCAACAGTCTTGGCTTCCCCTTGCGACTTCTCTGGAGCAACGCAGGGTTGCTCCAATACAGATACGATCATTATTGCCCTAACTGCTAGCGCCTTTGAGGAAGAACGCCAGAAAATTTTGTCCATTGGTTGCGATGATTTTATTCGCAAGCCATTCACACAGGAAGTATTATTGGAAAAACTGGGCCAACATCTGGGTGTAAAGTATACCAACCAAATAGAAACTACAAACACAGCAGTTGTCGATCAAGCTACACAGATGTTTGTCAGTGTTGCCGAACTTCTGAGCCATTTATCACAAATGCCACCTGAGTGGCTTCAACAGATCCATTATGCCGCAGCCAGCTGTAGCGATGAACTGATTTTAGAGTTACTCAAGCAAACTCCATCAGATAGTGGTCAAGTTTTCCAAGTTCTTAAGGATTTAGCAAATAACTACCAGTTTGAGAAAATCATGGAATTGACTAGAACAAACGTAGAATGAATTACGAGCATTTAGACCCTGATAAAAAAGATATTTTGATCATTGACGATATGGCGGATAACCTCCGGGTTTTATCCTCCATATTGACAAGGGAAGGGTATAACGTTCGTAAAGCCTTGAATTGGCAAATGGCAATGACAGCCACTCAAACACTATTACCGGATTTGATTCTACTCGATATTATGATGCCAGAAGTAGATGGCTATGAAATTTGTCAGACTTTTAAAGCTTGGGAGCAAACAGCAGATATTCCGGTAATTTTTATTAGTGCTTTAGATGATGTTTTTGATAAAGTTAAAGCATTTAAAGTGGGTGGTGTAGACTACATCACCAAACCTTTTGAGTTTCAAGAAGTTTTAGTGCGCGTGCAAAATCAACTGGCATTGAGGTCGGCGCGATTAGAAATATTGAAACTAAATGTTGAACTGGAACATCGGGTAAAACAGCGGACTGGAGAGCTAGAAAAAACTCTACAAAAACTCCAACAAGAAATCAATTCTCGCCAAAAGTTGCAAAGTCAACTGTTAGATATAGCGCTGCATGATTCGCTGACTGGATTACCCAACCGAGTTTTATTTATCAGGCGACTAGAAAATGCCCTCAATCGAGCCAAGCAAGAATCTAATTATCAATTTGCGGTACTTTTTTTGGACTGCGATCGCTTCAAAGTTGTTAACGATTCCCTTGGTCATTTGGTGGGAGACGAATTGCTGATTGCCATCGCTCGTCGCCTGCAAGCATGTCTGATACCTATTGATACTTTAGCACGATTGGGCGGGGACGAATTTGGAATTCTCCTAGAAAATATCACAGATATTAACATAGCAATCCAAGTTGCAGAACGGATTATGCAACAGCTATCACTTGCTTTTAATCTGTCAAGATATGAAGTATTTATGAATGCCAGTATTGGTATTAGTTGGGGCAATAAAGATTACGATCGCCCAGAGTATTTGCTGCGGGATGCTGATACGGCAATGTATCGGGCTAAGGCACAAGGGAGAGCAAAATATCATGTTTTTAATCCAGCAATGCATCAGGAAGCTATTCAGCTTCTAGAGTTAGAAAATGACCTGCGAAGGGCTGTCGAAAGACAAGAATTTCTTGTTTATTATCAACCAATTATTTCTCTCACTACAGGCAGAATCTCTGGATTTGAAGCTTTGGTACGCTGGCAACATCCGATTCGTGGTCTGATTTCTCCCACAGAATTTATTCCTGTGGCAGAAGAAACAGGTTTAATTAATGCCATCAATACTTGGGTATTACAGTCAGCTTGTCGTCAATTAAGCATCTGGCAACATCATCCAGTGACACCAGAACCCCTAACTATGAGTGTCAATTTGAGTGCTAGGTTATTTTTACAGCCCAATTTAGTAGAACAAATTGACCGAATAATTTATGAAAATAAAATAAATCCTGCATATTTAGAATTAGAAATTACCGAAAGTGTAATTATGGAAAATACTAATGCTATTAAAATAATTCTTAAGCAACTAAAGCAACGAAAAATCAAGTTGATTATGGATGATTTTGGTACAGGATATTCCTCTTTGAGTTATCTGCACAGCTTTCCTTTAAATGCACTAAAAATTGATAAATCTTTCGTCAAACGTATGCAGGAGAACAAAGAGAATATGGGGTTAGTACCAGCAATGATTGGCATTGCCAACTCAATGGGAATGAGTGCGATCGCTGAAGGTGTCGAAACAGAAGAACAGTTAACCCAATTGAGAAGTTTAAACTGCAATTTTGCTCAAGGATATCTGTTTTCTGAACCTATGGAACAACAATTAGTTCTTAAGTTTATTGCCTCAGCACCTCAATGGTAGTTATCAAGTACCACCTGAGAAAAATTTCATTGTTGACGCTCGGTTAGATAATCTGCGGGTGCTATCTACTATACTTCTGTAAGCAGATTATTCGGTTCACAACGCTCTCTAATTAGATCATAGATTTGATAGTCTGTAAAACTCTCCAGACACCGTGGGAGTTAAACTATAAATATAAATATTTCGGTGAAATTGGTCAACAAACTTCAGGGGATTTCAAAGAAGCATTTACTAAGCTCAATAATAATACGCCTAGCTTTTGATAATAATGCATTTTAATCAAACTAACCATAATAAAAGAAATGTTTTGGTGGTCGATGATACCCCAGATAATTTGCGGCTTTTATCGGCAATGTTGACTGCACAAGGCTTTGAAGTTCGCAAAGCCTTAAATGGTAAAATGGCACTAACTGCGTGTCAAATGGTTTTGCCTGATGTGATTTTGCTGGATATTAATATGCCAGATATGGATGGCTATCAAGTTTGTCAACAACTGAAAGCTGATGATAAAACTTGTGAAGTCCCTGTAATTTTTATTAGCGCTCTGGATGATGTTGTAGATAAGGTAAAAGCCTTTGATGTTGGTGGTGTAGATTATATTGCAAAACCTTTTCATGGGGCAGAGGTGGTATTGCGAATTGAAAATCAGATTAATTTACGTTTGCTCCAAGTTAAACTACAAGAAAAAAACTTTTTACTCCAACAGGCCCTTGACGACTTGAAAGCCTCTCAAGTTCAACAAATTCAGAACGAAAAGATGGTGGCCTTGGGACAGTTAGTGTCTGGATTGGCTCATGAGATTAATAACCCTATCAGTTTTATTTATGGGAATCTCCAATATGCTGGTCAATATGTGCAAGACCTAGTGAATATTATTGAGGTTTATCAACAGGAATATCCCAAACCCACACCAAAAATTCAGCAAATAGCCAAAGACGTAGACCTGAATTTTATGATTAAGGATCTACAAAGCCTGATAGGTGCAATGTATAGGGGTTCCGATCGCATTCGGGAAATTGTATTGGCCCTACAACACTTCTCTCGACATGATGAAGCAGAGATGAAGCGGGTAAATATCCATGAAGACATCGAAAATACTTTAGTGATGTTACAACATCGACTCAGGGAAGCAGCCGATCGTCCGGCAATTCTTGTAGTCAAAGATTATGGTAACTTGCCCCTAGTCACTTGTTATGCAAGTGAACTAAACCAAGTATTTATGCATCTGTTGAATAATGCTATTGATGCAATAGAAGAGGGAATGGTGAATGGGGAGTGGGAAATGGGGAATCAATCTTTTACTCCCTACTCACTACTCACGCCTCCCCAAATTCGGATTCATACAGAGGTGACAGACTTGAATATGGTCAAAATTGCGATCGCTGATAATGGTCTTGGTATAGAAGAGTCGTTGCGATCGCGTTTATTTGACCCATTTTTTACAACAAAACCTGTGGGTAAAGGTAGTGGACTAGGATTATCCATTAGCTATCAGATTATCGTGCAAAAACACCGAGGAAATATTACTTGTACCTCAGATGTTGGCAAAGGAGCAGAGTTTGCGATCGAAATTCCCATAGAGCAACCTGATATCTCATCGCAATTTTCAAAATCGGAAAAGGGATTGGGGATTGGGGATTAGGGAGATGGAGAGCAGGGGAGCAGGGGAGCAGGGGGAGCAGGGGGAGAATAATAATGCCCAATGCCCAATGCCCAATGCCCAATGCCCAATGCCCAATAACAAATGACAAATAAATCTAATTAATCAACAATTCTGGTGCTACCAATCCTTTTTGGATAGCTAAGACTGCGGCTTGAGTGCGATCGCGTACTTCTAGTTTCTGTAAAATGGCATGGACATGAACCCGCACTGTACCAGGGGCAATGTAGAGTATTTCAGCAATTTCTTGATTGCTTTTGCCAGCTGCTACTAGTGCCAAAATTTCTTGTTCCCGCTTCGTTAAGGGATTTTCTAAGGCTTCGTCAGTTTTTGTAGACTGCACCGCCAGAGAATTGCCCTCAAAAGCGGCTCTAATTTCTGTTGTTGCTGTTTGATCCCACCAAGAAGCGCCCGCTGCAACCGATCGCACAGCCAATATTAAAGACTCAGCAGGAATACCTTTAAGGCAGTAACCTTGGGCACCGGCGGCAATTAACCGCGAAATCAGGGGTTTTTCAGAACGAGATGTTAAAACGAGAATTGGTAAATTTGGGTGCTTCTGCTTGATTTGGCGACAAGCCTCAATTCCGCCAATACCTGGTAAACCTATATCCAGTAAGACCAAATCCAGAGGATAGCGATTTGCCAATTCTACAGCTTGTTCCCCATCTTCTGCTTCTGCGACAATCTCCAAACTGGTTTCTTGTTGCAACCGCATCCGCAGACCAAGCCGAAATAATTCATCATCTTCAACTAGTAAGATTTTTGTCATTTGTCATTGGTCATTGGTCATTGGTCATTTGTCATTTGTTATTGGGCATTGGGCATTGGGCATTGGGCATTGGGCATTGGGCATTATTATTCTCCCCCTGCTCCCCTGCTCCCTCTGCTCCTCTGCTCCCCTGCTCCCTCTGCTCCCCTGCTCCCCCTACCTCCCCTGCTCACTCCTCAACTCCCCGGTGGTGGACAAGCTGGGAGTCGAAAACCAAATAGTGCGCCTCGTGGTGAGCGATTCTCTGCCCAAATTGTACCCCCATGAGCAGTAATAATTTGTCTGGTCAAATAAAGCCCCAGCCCAGATCCGGAAACGTGGCGATCGCTATTTCCTTGATAAAATCTCTCAAATAAGTGGGGTAACTCTTTTTCGGTAATGCCGGAACCAGTATCGAGTATTTTTACCACTTGATCGCTAGAATAACCTTCAAATACTACTTCCACTTTACCGCCACGAGGGGTATGGTTAATGCCATTACTCAGGAGATTAGTAAAAACTCGCCCAAGTTGCAAAGAATCGCCATTTACCCAAAGAAAGCTCCGAAAATCTGATTCGCCATAGTGCAGAGAAATATAAACCTGGCGTGTTTTCGCTAGTTCAGTCAGGGTAGCGATGATTTCCTCCGCCACAGTCACCAAGTTAACTGGTGATATCTGTAGTTTCAGCCCTTCAGTATCATTGCGGTATACGTCTAAAAGTGTTTGGACTAATTGCAGTGTACTGCGATGACTACGAGCCATTGTTTGTAGGACTTTTGCTTGTATTGGTGTGATTTCACCAAATTGCTCATTTTGAAAATATTTCAGCGTTTCAATTGCTCCTAATAGGGGTGTTTTCAAATCATGCGTTAGGGTGGAAACAAAATCTTCACGCATGGTAGCTAGTTGTTCTTGGGAGCGTAATTGTGCTTGGGTATAAGCGATCGCTTCTTCATTGCGGTGGTTGCGGTCACTTAACCAACCTGTTACCACCAACGCCAATACTGCAATCAGGCGATTTGCCAACGCTGGGAGATAAATCGTTTCTCCTCCGGGGAGAAACAAATTCAACAATGTTAATCCTGTAGCAGCAAGAGTGATCCACAATACTGCTTTCCGATTCAATCGAGAATCTGCTAACAAAATTGTCCCTGTGTAGAGGTAGCCAAATACGTACTCAGGTGGTGTCAAATATTCCAAGACTATAACGATCGCAAAGGCGATCGCTATTAGCCCATATATCTCCCTACGTTCATTTATAGGTTCTTTCATAGTCAATAATCGACTTAACATCGTCATTTATGATTTACTAAAAAATCGTGATTATACAATCTGCATAACTATTTAATTCACCAATTATGATCTATCTGTAATCTATATCTGCAAACGCCAACTTTGAGAATTAACCCGAAAATTACGATTATCCAGATGCAGCAAAGGTGACTGGGAACTGGGGACTGGGTATTTGCCCACAAGGGGCAGGGTATATACCACAATCTTCCTAATCCCTACTCCCATTAAGAAAATCCTCTGGGATATTTATATTCTTTGAAAGTAGCAAACTTTGAAAATGTATTGTATAAACAAATAATCCTAACTAGTTGAGATAGATGAATTAAGAGTAAAAATTAAATATTCTTAACAAAAACTTTAACAAGTATCTGGAAAATAGTAATAACTGAAAATAGTAAATACTTCAATCTGTTATTTCTAAGAATTGGCTTGCTAGCACTTAAATTTAATTTAGCGCAAGATATATGGGACAAGGTTTTTTGCAAATTAGCTTAACGCTGTGTATTGTGATAGCAATCACTCCACTATTCGGAAAATACATAGCGCGTGTCTTCTTGGGAGAAAGAACACTGCTTGATTTTTTAATGAACCCCATAGAGCGAAGTATGTTCGTACTTGCGGGTGTTCGGAGGAAGGATGATATGACAGGTTCGCAGTATATCCGGGCTGTACTTGTTACTAACCTTGTCATGGGGATTTCAGTATATTTTTTGATATATTTTCAGAGACTCTTACCCTGGAATCCAAACGGCTTCGGTGCGCCCACCTGGGATGTATTGCTACACACAACGATTTCATTTGTTACCAATACCGACCAGCAACATTATGCTGGTGAGACAACCTTGAGCTATTTTAGCCAGGTAGCAGCTTTAGGTTTTTTGATGTTCACCTCCGCAGCTACCGGTTTATCTGTGGGAATTGCCTTTATTCGCGGGTTGACTGGTAGAAAGTTGGGTAACTTTTACGTCGATATCGTGCGTGGAATTACGCGAATATTGCTACCGATTTCGATTATTGGCGCGATCGCCTTGCTTGTAGCAGGTGTACCACAAACATTAGCCAAGACTATGGATGTGACAACCTTAGAAGGCGGGACGCAATATCTTGCCAGAGGCCCGGTGGCATCCTTTGAAATGATCAAACTTTTGGGCGAGAACGGCGGAGGTTTTTTTGGCGTAAACTCAGCTCACCCCTTTGAAAATCCTAATGGCGCTTCTAACTTGATAGAAATGATCGCCATGATTTCTATACCCGCCGCCTTGATTTACACCTACGGTATATTTGCTAACAACATCAAACAAGCTTGGCTGCTTTTCTGGATGGTGTTTGTAATTTTTGTAGTTCTAGTGGGAGTGACAGCCGTGGGAGAACTGCAAGGTAATCCCCTGGTTAATAACGCCTTTGGATTAGAACAGCCCAATTTAGAGGGTAAAGAAGTTCGATTTGGCTGGTTACAAACGTCATTTTGGGCAGTGATGACTACTGCTACTATGTCTGGTGCGGTGAACGGGATGCATGATTCTTTGATGCCACCAGGATTATTTTCGACCCTCTTCAACTTGTTTATCCAGGTTATCTGGGGCGGTCAGGGAACTGGAACAGCTTACCTATTTATTTACTTAATTCTCACAGTGTTCCTAACTGGACTAATGGCAGGACGCACCCCAGAGTTTTTAGGACGCAAAATTGAAAAGCGCGAAATCGTCCTTGCCAGCGTAGTGTTATTGATTCACCCAATTCTAGTTTTGATTCCCAGTGCGATCGCCTTGGCTTATCCCATCTCCCTATCTGGAATTAGCAACCCTGGCTATCACGGCATTTCCCAAGTAGTTTATGAATACGCCTCAGCAGCAGCAAATAATGGCTCCGGCTTAGAGGGGTTGCGAGATAACACCCTATGGTGGAACTTGAGTACTTTAGTTAGCTTAATAGGAGGACGCTACATTCCGATAATTGCCATTCTACTCTTAGCTGATGGCATGTCTCGCAAACAACCAGTCCCCGAAACCCCTGCTACCCTAAGAACAGATTCTCTGGTATTTACCGGTATCACGGCTGGAGTGACACTGGTTTTAGGAGTGTTAACTTTCTTTCCCGTTCTAGCTTTAGGCCCCATAGCAGAGGGTTTAAAACTAGCATCTGGCAGTTAGAAAATTTATGAGTTATTAGTTATTAGTTTGCAATTAAGAGAATACCAAAAAATAAATTATCCGGTTTCGTAGGAGAGCCAGCGCGTTGCGGTGTTAGCGATAACGTCATGCACCTTCATCAGATGGTGCATTAGGCATTCTACAGGTTGGATCTTTTTTCATTGGAAGTTCCTAATAACTCCTAACTCTAAGCATGTCAAGGTAATGTGTAGCTTGAATTTCATATTCATTCAAACAAAATTTTCACTTGTTCTTTTAGAATTTTGAAAATTCCGACTTCAGAAGCTCAACTTCCAAGTTCTGAGCTAGTAATGAATACAAGACTCACCCTGGCAGCGCTACTCCTAACCTCCCACACCTCCCACACCCTCCACACTATGAGTGAGAAATCCGGGCTAACCCCTAACCCCTAACTCCTAACTCCTAACTTCTAACTCCTAACTTTATTTATTAATCCAGTGGCAACTAACTCCAAAGCTAGACGCCCAAATTCTCGTTCTGGCGATCGCCGCCAAGGACGTAAAAAGGCCAGGGCAAGTAATAAGTGGCTGTACTTAAGGGCAATTAGAGATGCTTTTGTCAAGCTCAACCCTAAGTATGCAATTAAAAATCCAGTGATGTTTGTGGTTTGGGTAGGGACAATCATCACCCTATTGCTGACAATTGATCCCAACCTATTTGGCCCAGCCCTGCAAAAGAACCCGCAACTTTTCAACGGTTTATTGTCGGGGATTTTATTCTTTACAGTTTGGTTTGCCAATTTTGCCGAAGCATTGGCAGAAGGACGGGGTAAAGCCCAAGCCGATGCCTTGCGGTTAACGAAATCAGAAACGATCGCTAAAAAACTTGCTCCCGACGGCACAATTAGTGAAGTTTCATCCACCAGTCTCAAACAGGGCGATACCATCTACGTCGTTGCTGGCGATATCATCCCCGCTGATGGCGAAGTAGTTATGGGTGTCGCCTCAGTGGATGAATCGGCAATTACTGGGGAATCTGCACCAGTATTAAAAGAATCAGGCTCGGACGTTTCTAGTTCCATCACTGGCGGGACGCGGATTATCTCAGATGAACTAATTATCCGCATTACTACTGACCCAGGCAAAGGCTTTATTGACCGGATGATTGCCTTGGTGGAAGGGGCAGAACGGAGTAAAACACCCAATGAAATTGCCCTGACAGTATTACTAGCAGTTCTAAGCTTAGTATTTTTATTAGTCGTGGTAACTCTGCCCGCACTTGCATACTATGTCAATAGTCCAGTCAGCGTGCCAATTTTGATTGCCCTATTAGTGGCATTGATTCCTACAACCATTGGCGGCTTGCTAAGTACCATCGGCATTGCTGGTATGGATCGAGTTGCTCAATTTAACGTCATTGCTACTTCCGGACGAGCAGTTGAAGCATGTGGTGATGTCAACACTTTAATTCTCGATAAGACAGGTACAATTACCATCGGCAACCGTTTAGCGGAAGAATTTATTCCTATCAACGGTCATTCAATGTCGGAAATTGCTAATGTTGCCTGGGCGGCTAGTGTCTTTGACAATACACCAGAAGGTAAATCCATTGTACGACTGGCAGAAAAGTTAGTAGCACGGTTTGATTTCGACTCCAGTCAGGCAGAAGCAGTCGATTTTTCTGCCAAAACACGCATGAGTGGTACTAATTTACCTGGTGGGTATGAGGCGAGGAAGGGAGCAGTAGAAGCCATTAAAGGATTTGTCCGTTCCCGCAACGGACGCGATACGCCAGAATTAGATGCTGCCTATGAACGAGTTTCTCGCCTGGGAGGTACACCTTTAGCAGTTAGCCTCGATAACGAAATCTATGGAATTATTTATCTCAAAGATATAGTTAAACCTGGTATCCGCGATCGCTTTGAGCAACTGCGACGGATGGGAGTGAGTACGATCATGCTAACTGGCGATAACCGAATTACTGCTTCTGTCATTGCCAAAGAAGCAGGCGTTGATGACTTCATTGCCGAAGCCACACCAGAAGACAAAATCAGCGTTATTAAAAAGGAACAAGCAGCAGGCAAACTGGTTGCCATGACAGGAGATGGGACTAATGATGCTCCAGCATTAGCCCAAGCTAACGTCGGTGTTGCCATGAATACAGGAACGCAAGCTGCCAAAGAAGCCGCCAACATGGTCGATTTAGACTCCGATCCCACAAAGCTGATCGATATCATTAATATTGGCAAACAATTGTTGATTACTCGTGGAGCATTAACGACATTTTCTATCGCTAATGATATTGCTAAATACTTTGCAATTATCCCAGTGATATTTGTCGCTGCTAACCTGCAAAGCTTGAATATTATGAATTTGACTAGCCCTAAATCTGCTGTACTATCAGCGCTAATTTATAATGCTTTGATTATTCCTGCGTTGATTCCCTTGGCATTAAAGGGTGTGCGGTTTAGACCGCTGACAGCTAATCAGTTACTCCAACGCAATATCTTAATTTACGGCTTAGGTGGTGTGATTGCACCGTTTATCGCTATTAAGCTGATCGATATACTGATTACAGTTATAGGCTTGGCTTAAGGACAGCAAAAGTCAAGACGCTGTGAAACTAGCACATCTTGAACAAAGTAAAATAATAAACATTTTTACTTTTACCTGTTGAGAGGGAGAACAAGAAGAATATGAATAAACATCGTTTTCACTCAGCACTGCTTCGGCTATGTCCTTTGTTTGGTCGCAATGGCATAAACAACACCTATCACTCGCTATTTTTATCCTGCTGTGCTTGAATGTGGTAACTGCCCCAGTTGTTTATGCTGTTGCTAACAGCACCCTGAAACGTTCTACTGCGTGGGCAAAAGAATTAAAAAATTAAAAATTAAAAATTAAATTCTAGGAGCAATTGGAAAAGTTTTTATGGCTATTATTCGAGAAACCATCAGAGCAATTTTTATAACTCTAATGCTTTGGTTGTTGACTGCAATTATCTATCCTCTGATAATCCTTGTAGTGGGTCAAGTCTTTTTGCCTTATCAAGCTAATGGCAGCATCATGCTGAATCTAAATAATGAACCCATTGGTTCGGCTTTGATTGGTCAGCTGTTCACATCTGAGCGATATTTCCATCCTCGTCCCAGTACTATTAGATATAGCCAAGGCAAAAGAGCCAGGCCAACTGGCATATCTGGAGCCAGCAATCTCGCTGCTAGCAATCCAGAGCTACTGAAGCGGATTCTAGAACAGTCAAATCAATTGCGAGACGAAAATCTTCAACCGATCGCCGATATAATTTATACCTCTGCTTCCGGTTTAGATCCACATATTTCCTTCAGAGCAGCACGACAACAATTGACACGGGTTGCTGGTGCGCGGGGAATAAAAGAAGATGAGATTCTACCTTTAATTAATAAGTATACTGATGGCAGATTTTTATGGATTTTTGGTGAGCCAGGGGTCAATGTTCTGCGATTGAATTATGCTCTTGACTTACAAGATATTAATCGTCAGCAAAATTAATAAAAGTGAATGGGGCATTGGGTATTGGGCCGTTTTCTGATGAAATAGGATTGCCATACAAATACCAAGAATGAAATGTCAGACAATAGTAATGCTAGTTATGCTGGCACTGCACCTTTAAATTCTGGAAGTTACTCGCTTTATCCGGCACGACGACGGGGAAAGCATAAAATATTTATTGGCATGGCTCCTGGGGTAGGTAAAACTTACCGAATGCTGGAAGAGGGACATGCACTCAAACAGGAAGGAATTGATGTCGTTGTTGGGCTTTTAGAAACTCACGGACGGAAAGAGACGGCTGAAAAAGCAGAGGGACTGGAGATTTTACCCCGTAAGCAATATCCTCGCGGTGAGTTGACGCTAACGGATATGGATACAGATGCTATTTTAAAGCGATCGCCTCAATTAGTCTTAATTGATGAACTTGCTCATACCAATGTCCCTGGTTCCCCACGTGAAAAACGCTACGAAGATGTAGAAGTAGTTTTAGCAGCAGGTATTGATGTCTACTCCACAATGAATGTCCAACATTTGGAAAGTCTTAATGACTTAGTAGCCAGAATTACAAGCGTGATAGTCCGTGAACGTGTTCCTGACAGGATTCTGGATGATGCAGACGAAATAGTAGTAGTGGATGTCACACCGGAAACACTGCAAGAACGGTTGTTAGAAGGAAAGATTTATGAATCGCAAAAAATTCAACAATCCCTCGATAACTTTTTCAAACGCCGTAACCTGATTGCTTTGCGGGAGTTGGCTTTGCGGGAAGTAGCAGACAACGTGGAAGAAAATGCGATTGCCACTATCCCCAATGGGCAATTTTGTAATATCCACGAGCGGGTTTTGGTGTGTGTATCCACCTATCCCAATTCAGTGCAACTGTTGCGCCGGGGTGCGAGGCTGGCTAACTATATGAACGCCCCACTTTATACCTTATTCGTTGCCGATCCAGAACGCTTCCTTAGCAAAGAGGAAAGCTTACACATCCACACATGTGAGAAACTCTGTAAAGAATTTGAAGGTACTTTCATTCGTGTTACCAACAGTAACGTAGCCAATGCGATCGCAGAAGTCGCCGAGAAATATCGGATTACCCAAATTGTAATTGGAGAGAGTCAGCGATCGCGCTGGCAAATGCTCGTAAAAGGATCTTTGACGCAAAAATTAGTGCGCTTGCTCAAAAATATCGATTTACATATTATTGCCAGCGAAAAAATGGTTTCACCCAAATAAGGAATCAAATTTCCCCAAAAACCTCAGAAGTAAAGCTCCCATGCAGACCATAGGGGATATGATGCTTCAGATGTAGTCGTGCGATCGCTCCTTTAGAGAAATCACTAGCATCCAAAATTACCAAATCTGAGCGGTGATGGGTAGCATCATAAACCAAAGCTAATACCCAACCATCATCTTCCTTTTCGGAACCTGGGCGCGGGACAAAAATCGGTTCACCCACAAAACCACGGGGTGCAGCACTCCATATTTGTCTTTCTCCAGACTCTAAATCAATTTTCAGCAATGCTTGTAAGGGAGCATTACCAGTCTCAGCATGAGCCGCACCTATATATAGATATCGATAAAGATGTCCTACATTCGCCGGATGTATGCTAGGAAATTCACAGCAGCGGCCATCAATCAATTCCCGTCGGACTGTTCCATTCTTGAGATTCAGATAAAATCGCCAAAGTTGTCCAGGTGAAAGCGCCTCAAAATCAACTTCCCGAAAATCGCTTTTAGGTTCCACTTCTGGCAAATCTTGGTAGCAAATGGAGTCAATCAAAACTTCCTCTCCCACCTCAAAAGCATTAACATGGTGGAAGACGAAACCAGACTGAGTTTCCAGAATTTTCATCTCTTCTTGCCCTTCTTTAGGGAAGCGGGGAATAATTAGAATTTGAGTTGGCTGATTTGGCTGAAATTTAATACATTCTCCTGCTGCACGTATTCCCAAGGCGAAAGGTATGGGATTGAAGGTGACAGGATTTTGAAAGAAGATACAGTAATTGGGAGTAATTACGAAATCGTGAATAAAACAGAAACCTGGAACCTTATGAGCGTGCCGTCTGATAATTTCACCGGTTGGGTTTAGCTCAAAGATATTAATAGTGGTAGATAATCCTGGCTTAATCGAGAAATTTACTAGACAAGATGCGCCTCCATCTTGCTCGCAATTTTTTTCCAAACGGGGATGTGCAGCGAAAGCGTCACCTGGTAATAAAACACCATTAAAATATTCATTCCCCAAGGTTTCAAGAGTGTAGGGGTCGAGGCGATGTGCTTCAGAGCCTTCCCAGAGTGCTAGCAGTTTACCACCCCAATAGATAACATTTGTATTAGCAATATTTTTGAGTTTAAAGTCAAATATATTAGCTAGCCAACCACCAGGTTTTTGAGTACCAAAAGTACCGCGATAGAGAATTTTTCCCGCCTTTTGCTCTGCCAAATAGCCAGTTGTACGGACAAAGCGGTTGCGAAAATGGGCACGACCATTAGTAAAGGTAATTTTGCTAATCATCCCGTCCCCATCAAATGGGTGATGAAGAGATTGCCCATTCACATCCAGTAAACCAGGGCCATTTCTAAACAGCGTACCTTGTAATTCTGTAGGAATTTGCCCTTCTATATCATCAATCCAATAATCAAATTCTTGGGTGAGAGATTGATATCCTCCTTGCCAGTCTGCACGGGTGTAGGATTTTTCGGTAACTAAGCTCTCTTGACTTTTAAAACTCTGCATATACTTGATTTATTATTGTTACCTGACACAAAAAGATGTAGCCGCTAAAATTAGTTTATTTGCAACTTTACGCTGCCAGTTACTACAACAGTAAAGCAGCGGACTGGCTTGAATTTACATGAGATTTCTTACACTATTCCACTATTTCTGACTCTGGTTCTCTCAATACCAATTCAGACATCAAATCTGGCAAAAACGGTTTTTCTCCATCTTTGGGTGTCTCAGTTTGTTCCTCAGCAGCAGGTAGCCAGTTGATAAATGGTAAGGGCAACAGCGTGCTGAGGTTAGTAATTACCACCAATAACCAAAGTGACTCAAAGTTTGTTGCAGTGATCCCCAGCCAATAGGTGATTAATGCCCCGAATGCATGGGAAACCGTTGCTGCTGAATTAAACACCGACATTAACAAGGCAAATAATGTCGCTTCCACACCAGGGGGACAAAGCCTTGCTGCTAGAACCATCACTTGCATAAAGGCAATTTTCCCCATCACAGTGAGAATCAGGCTATCACCCAAACTAAACCAGTGGTCATCTATACCCAATAGCCTGTTTGTATGAGTCACTAACAACAGCATCGTCATCCCCAAAATTGAGGAAAGCACAGTACTCCAAGCAAAAATCACCCGAAAAGGGATGCTCTTGAGGAAACGTTGAAAAATCCAAACACCTGCCAAAGAAGCGAAACTTCCCACCAAGTTTACTCGCCCCAAAAATTCTGGTTCAAAGTGGAGTTCGTTGGTAGCGAAGTAGAAAAAGGCTGAGTCAGCATTTGGGGTAGCTTGCCAGATGAAGACAAAGGCCGTTGGTAGCCAAATTCTTTTTTGGGTAATGGCTTGGCGTAGCTGCTTCAGTTGATCTTTGATTGCTAAAGGGTTGGTGTGATTACTATCTTTAGCATCTTTGCTGACAGGGGACTCAGCAATTAACCAAGCTACCCCTGAGACAATGAGAGGGAAGAGGGCGGTAATTCCAAAGACAGTACGGGTAGTGCAGTATTGGAGCAGCAGACCACTGAAGTATGCTGTGATTAAACCTCCGATCGCAGAAGCACCCCAACACAGAGATTGTAGTGAACCAGCTTTCGCTTGGGATTCGCCTCTGGCTCGTTCTACAACCAGCGAGTCAACTATCACATCACTCATGGCGACAGACAGAGAACCAAGAGCGATCGCTAAGGTAGCTGCCCAGCTAGTATTAACTATTGTGGCCAAACTCACCCAGGAAACAGTTCCCAATATCCCCGATAAAATCAAGTAAGGACGCCGACGATAGCCAAATATAGGCAAGCCATCAGAGATAAAACCAAACACCGGCTTGATCATCCAAGGCAGGAAGACAATTCCCAATAGCGCCGACACCTCGACTGGACTCAGCAGCAGTTCATCTTTAAGGAAAAAGCTCACGGCTAGACGTGATAGCCCTAAAATTCCTTGGACAAAGTAAACGGTGAGAATTGCAATCAACTCAGCATTGGGTTCATTACCCAAAAAGATTTTTTGTGTTAGTGAGTCTTTGACCTTGGACAAGCCAGATGATTGAAGCACCATTCGATAAATATTTTTTAAGTTTTATCTACTTTTCTATCATATCGATTCTTAAGACCTGGGTTTTAGGATCATTTCTATCCCAAGTTAAGCCTGTGGACAATGCCCACACCTCTAAGCAGGAAGCAATTCGGGCATTATCTAAGTGTTGTAGAGCCGCTGATCATAAAATGAATGGGAAAAAAATTAGGGCGAGCTTAAGTAAGCTCGCCCTAATTTTTATTGAATGTTGACTTTTCACTGGAACTTTTTAAATCCAGGTTACGGCACACTACGCAAACGTAGAGCCTGGGGATAGTTAACTATGCCATCTGATGTTTTTTTGACATAGCTAGTAACATGAATTAAACTACCTCTTGCTAATCAACAAAAGAATCTTTATCAATGCATCCGACTGAAGAAGCTGCTGTCCCTACTCGCGTTATCGGTTTAATTAGTGGCACGTCCGTAGATGGCATAGACGCTGCTTTGGTAGAGATTTCCGGTACAGAATTGGATCTCAAAGTTGAGTTGCTAGCGGGCGCAACATATCCTTATCCAGCCGAACTCAGAGAAAAAATATTGGCGGTTGGTGCAGGCGTTGCCATTTCAATGGCAGAATTGGCAGAAATAGATGATGCGATCGCCATTGTCTTTGCCCAAGCCGCTCAAAATATTCAAATTGATCATCAGCCAGCAACTCTCATTGGTTCCCACGGTCAGACAGTTTATCATCGACCACCTGCGGATAGGGAAATAGAAAAGAAAACCACTCCTTATTCCCCACTCGGTTATAGTCTGCAAATAGGGCGCGGTGAATTAATTGCCCATCTTACGGGCATTACAACTGTGAGCAATTTCCGTGTTGCTGATATCGCTATTGGTGGTCATGGTGCGCCTCTCGTACCCAGAGTAGATGCCTATTTACTCAGTCATCCCCAGGAAGGGCGTTGTATTCAAAACATCGGTGGTATTGGCAATGTTGCTTATATTCCACCTCGACATGGCGACTGGCTCTCAAAAATTCGCGCTTGGGATACTGGCCCAGGAAATAGTCTGTTGGATCTGGCGGTAGAGCATTTAAGCGCTGGTGCTAAAACTTACGATGAAGATGGCAATTGGGCAGCGAGTGGTACTCCTTGCCATCCATTGGTAGAACAATGGCTCAACCAAGACTACTTTCATCTACCGCCGCCCAAATCGACTGGACGAGAGTTATTTGGTGTGACTTACCTGCATCAGTGTTTAAAAGATGCCCAAGCATACCAACTTAATCCTGCTGACATACTGGCAACCCTTACCGAACTTACAGCTGCTTCAATTGTTCACAGTTACCGCACTTTTTTGCCGGAAATGCCACAACGGGTACTATTATGTGGCGGTGGTAGTCGAAATCTCTATTTGAAACAAAGATTACAGTTATTATTGACATCAATACCAGTCTGGACTACAGATGAAGTCGGATTGAGTGCAGATTTTAAAGAAGCGATCGCCTTTGCAGTTTTAGCCTACTGGCGACATTTGGGTATCCCTGGCAACTTACCTACTGCCACTGGAGCACCTCAAGAAGTACTTTTGGGAGAAATACATCAAAGTCAGTCCTGAGTCCTAAAACAGGAACAATAAAACAGGAGTCAGAATTCAGAATTCAGAATTCAGAATTGGTGAATACTCTACCCATAAAGGGATAGAGTTTTAAGGCGAGAATATTTTAATTTTTTCGCGCCACTTGCGGGCAAGATTTTAAACCAATATTAATTACCCAGTCGGACTCCAATTCAATTCTGAATTCTGACTCCTGAGTTCTGAATTCTTCTTATAACAAGACAAAAAAATTTCTTTATCGAGGATGTTGGAGGCAGATAGCGCAGCGTTAGCGAGTCCGCGAGCGTCGGGCAGTCAAGAGTAGAGGAAAACTGCCCGACGCTCCTTTCCTGAGCTACCGCTGCGCTATCTGTAACAGCCCGCATAGGGTCTTGGGTTTAAGACAAGAACTCCAAATTTTTAATTTGGTGGCTCTTTTTCAGGAGGGGTTTGAATCCCATAAGTGAAAAAAAACCTTCTGCCTCCTGCCTCCTGACTCCTGCCTCCTGCCTCCTGCCTCCTTCAATCTTCACGGGCTAAACGCCCCGCTATCGCTAACACAACTTAGTACTGCTATAACTGTAGTCTTGGCGGTACTCGATCAAGGCAGGGAATATAAAAGGTGGCTCATACTTTTTTATTGGAACCAGGACGCTGGACAATGCAAGGAAATTGGCTAGAACGTAATGGTATGCCAATCAGTGTCAAGGGTATGACCTTGGTAGCTTGGAATCGAGATAACTGGTTTACTATGGCTACAAAACTGATATTCCCAGGTAGCGATCGCTCAGAAATCTCTCTACAATACAAGGGGCGGCTACATGATGGAGAGCGTCAGTATACTTTTTTACTACAACATAATATTTTGGGGCAGGTTGAAGGCGAAGGCTGGATTGGTCTAGATACTATCGTACAGCGTTACTGGGTACTAGGCGATCGTCAGCGTCGTAGCGGCTTTGAAACCCTACACCGGATTTCGGAAGATACATATTACCTCAGTAGTGGCATATTGGCTGGTCATTTTTTAACTAACACAATGGAAGCTAGTCTAGAGCGTCAGCCAACCTAACCCGAATTTCTCACTCATAGAGTCGGATAGTGCGGAGGAGGTGTTGTTGCACAAAGCACTCAATGTTTGCCCATTCTCAATTCCTCCTCATTCTCCCCACACTCCCCACACTCCCAACGAGCTTAAGGAATCATCATTTATTCTCACTTAACTACTGAGTTGTATACTAAAAAATAAATTATCAAATTATCGTCAGACTTTTAGTATTTTTACCGAATCTTGTAGTCTAGAGTCCAGTTTTATGAATCCTAAAGTCTCTGTCATTATCCCTGCTTACAATACTGAAGCTTATATTGCGAAGTCAATAGAATCAGCTTTAGAGCAAACACTTACTGATATTGAAGTTATTATAGTCGATGATGCTTCAAGTGATAAAACTGTCGAAGTCGCTAAAAGTTTTAAAGACCAACGTCTCAAAGTAATAGTTAATCAACAAAATCTTGGGGCTGCTGCTGCACGAAATCGTGCCCTTAGAGCAGCCCAAGGAGAATGGATTGCTGTCCTTGATTCAGATGATTGGTATGCTCCAGAAAGATTAGAAAAGCTTGTGTCGCGGGCAAATGAAATAAATGCAGACATGATTGCTGATGATGTTTACTTAATCAAGGATGGTGAAACATCCCCTTGGAGCACATTAATTGAAGAAAGTGGAGAAAGTATAGATAAAGTTCTCCAAATTGATATCGTTTATTTTGTAGAAACTGATGTCTATGGACAACCAGGGTTGCATCTTGGTTTAAGCAAGCCTCTATTCAAACGAGAATTTTTGGTTAAGCACGGCATCGAATATGATGAAGACATCAGAATGGGTCAAGACTTTTGGCTGGATATGAAATGCTTAATCAAAGGAGCTCGCTTTTTTATTGAACCAAAACCTTATTATTTCTACCGTTCGCGCCCTGGCTCTCTTGTATATCAAAGCCAATTACCACGTCTAAATCAATACTGCAAAGCTACTAATTCTTTCATGCAACAAGAGATTGTGAAAAAGAATCCAGCTTTAATGCACGCTCTGTCTTATAATCTTGCAGTCTATAAGAAAAATGTAGCTTACCTTCAAGTTGTAGAGCCAATAAAACAAGGGAAATTGATCACAGCATTGACAGAAATTAGGAACAATCCAGGCTTTATTTATGATTTTATTTCCCGATTGAACAAAATTATCGAGCGTCGATTTCAATACTATGTAATGGGTAATAAATCAAGTTTTGACATTTATCCTAATATACAAAAAAAACGAAAAACTACCAATTAGTAGCTATGACAGTTTTATTAATAAAAAGGCATCATTACATAGTTTTATAATGAGCCTAAAGGTCAAAAATATGGTCAGGCAATAAGAGGATTTTTTAAGAGTATTGGGCGACTATGATTAGCTACTACATAAGCAAAGTCTGCCTCCGTGGAAAGCATACCAATTCAAGGGTTTGATGACCTGCGGAGGTGAGTTTTGTCTGTGTAGTCAGGCCAGTGCGGTCTTCTCCGAATATAGAAAGCTCGTCTCGCACCGAAGGGGAGACGCTCTAGCGTGTAGTGCAGCCTCTCGTATAGAAGAGACTGCACTCTGCACTCATTACTCAATTTTCAGAACTCTGTGGTGAGTGTGGTACTTCCTAATTAAAGTTTTTGGCATACCCCAGAGTTATCTATTTAGTCAAAATTGGGCAAACTAAAACTACACCACAATTAAAGTGCAAAATGGTACAAAGCATCATTATAAATCTACCTTTTCTGCTTGTTTGATTTAGCATATTGCACCAGTTGTAATAACCGTCTTGGTTACAAACTGCTAGATTATGGTTTCAATCCTCTAAAAGACGACTGAAAAAGCTAGTACAGCACCGCCCAAATAGAGCAACGATTGAAAATCGCACAAAAGCCTATCCTATAAGCTTTTTGCCTTTTGACTTCCGACTTCTAGCTTGCGGTACGAGCGTAGAAAGTCATTTCTAGACGCAATAACTTTTTCCTCCCAAACACTTACAACCTGCTTTTGGATTCAAATTTTCTATGTCAGACCCCAACATTGGTCGCTTACTCAGCAAACGCTACCAACTCCAGGAGTTAATCGGTACTGGAGCAATGGGTCGGGTTTATCGTGCTAAAGATACTTTGTTGGGAGGTGTACCTGTTGCGGTTAAGTTTCTGGCTCTCTCAATCCAAAATGAAAAGATGCGATTGCAAGACCGCTTTGAGCGAGAAGCAAAAACCTGTGCTTTACTAGGGCAAAAAAGCATCCATATTGTCCGAGTTATGGATTATGGCGTAGATGACAATAACACCCCGTTCTACGTCATGGAATATCTACAAGGACAAAGCCTGAACAATATTATTCGCAAGCAACGACTGCCTTTACCAAGATTCCTGAGTATGGCGCGTCAACTCAGCCTAGGATTACAGTGCGCCCATGATGGCATCCCAGTTGATGGTACTATTTGCCCAATTATCCATCGTGATGTCAAGCCAAGTAATATGCTGGTGATTCAAGATCCCAGTTTTGGAGAATTGGTCAAGGTTCTAGATTTTGGTATTGCTAAATTATTACAGTCAGATGGTGACCATACAAAATTCTATTTAGGGACATTGGCTTATTCTTCTCCCGAACAGATGGAGGGTAAGGAATTAGACAACCGTGCTGATATTTATAGTTTGGGCGTCATGATGTTTGAGATGCTCACAGGCAAAATGCCACTGGTAGCACCAACTCACTCTTTTGGAGCATGGTATAAAACACATCACTATCAAAAACCACGTTCTTTTGCTGAGGTTGTGCCTGGATTAGAACTACCAAAAGAAATTGAAAATTTGGTGATGAGTTGTCTAGCTAAACTAGCACGCGATCGCCCCCAAAGCATCACTGAAATTCTCAGAGTTTTAGCATCTCTAGAAAAGCCTGAGCATACACGCAAAATTCAGCAAGACAGCCATGCTCTAGTTCCTTCTAGTACAGCTAGCCCTGAGCTTGAACAAAAGACTAAAGCCGATTTGCGGGTATCCTGGTCAAACGATGAAATCGCTCGTGCCATTTCCTGGCCCCAAAATAAACCAATTGCCGATATTGTCTTTCCCCAGACCATTCAAACCAATGGGGAGATTCTACCAGCCCTATGGGTGATGCTACCACAAGCAGAAATTCAAAAGCGCTTACTCTGTACCCGCTATAACCAATTTCTTTTCATCTCTATTCCTCATCCTATGTTGCTATGGATTACTGTCATCTATAACCGCAAGCATGGTGCTAAATGGTTGCCTTATTACCTTGATCTCAAAAGCAGTCTTGGTCAAGAAATTGCCAGATTACTCCAGCACACAGGTTACTACCGCTTGTTATTCTTTGCACGAGAAACACCAAATCGCTGTACCCATATCTTACTTTCCAGCGTCGCTTCTGCCCAACGCCAGCGATTACAAGAGTGGGTCGCAATGAGCAACACCTTAATGTCCTCTGCTGACCCACAAATCAGTAAAAGCTTACTCAAAAGCGAGTATGAAAAGATTAAGCCTCAAATTTTAACAAAACTAGAAAGTATTGATACAGATTCTCCATACGATCTTTCCAGCTAGTAGTCTGTCAATCCAAATTTGACGGCTTAGGACTGACACAGAGACGCGGAGAATTTTAAATAAAGCAAACTTGCCTTGAGAGACTACTAGGAATAATTTCTTAATGTTACCTGTTTTAGATGTAACTAAGGGGTCGTCACTCAAATAATGTAAACTTTTATAAACAAAATATATATAAAGATGTAACTTCTAGTTATATGTATAAAGAGTGAAATCACTAGCTGCTCAATTAGTGCTGTCTAAATTCTCTCTGAATATTCCTCTGTATACATTCCAGGAAATTGTCAATTTACGCAGGTGTGATTCTCCGACTAGACGAAACAAGAAGAAGTTTGGCTAAAGTAAACAGAAATTTTAGTCTACAAAGCTGAAATTAAGTCTAGACTCCAACAGATATGCCGTAGAAAATGTTACTCATTCTTAGTTAATTTCGTGGATTGAACTTTTGCATAGCTCTTGTGGAATTACTTATCGAAGTTGACGCCCCGACATCCCCAGCTCTTTTCCTCCTTGGAACCAAGCAAGAGAAGGAGGTCGCCCACTGCGACATCAGAACGACTCTATGCCATAGTGGAACCGGAATCTAAGCCCCACTGGTGCTTAAGAAGCTCTTGATAAGTTGCCTCGCGCACAACCATTTGTTCATAGAGCTTAACTAAAAAGTCTTTAGCTTGGTCGTGGCTCATATTTTGTACCTGAGTAGCAAATGAGCAGATGCTGAATTGCTGTTCCAAAGATAGTTTCATGGGTTGATTCATAGTTAACTCCGAAAAAACAACGCGTAAAGGTGATATCGCTCACAGAAGTCCAAATGGGATAAGATTTGGACTCATATCTGTCCAACATTTGTTCCTCCGTATTACGAAAGATAACAATTGTTTGACAGATTGCCCACATCCGAAATGTGGACTTTTTCTGCTCTGATATCTTGCACCTAATCCTACTGATATACCACCCAAGTTCTTTGAACCATATTCCGGAAAATAGGCTCTATTTAGCCTCGGATAAGTATAACTACCTCCCTGATTCCTTCCTGCTTCGCACAATTCTCCTTTGAGGAGAAGATCAGGTGCTATGCTTAAACGTCTTAGTTTTTCTGTTAAAAAAACCTAAGATGCTTTCTCCTCCAGTATGGAGGAAGCTTCGGAGGGCGGAGATTTTAAGGAGGTTGGGGAATTAATGGTAATAAGCGTGAATTATAGTCGCTCTACCTTATTGCGTGCAAGATGTCAATTAACCAATTTATGCAAATCTAGCCTCTTTAGGTCATTTTAGAGGCTAAAAATATTTGTATCAAATTGTAAAAAAGAAAAATGCTCACACTGAACAAATTACTGAGTATATTTACCGGATTTGTCCTTTGTCCTTGGAAAAAGAGCAATAACTAATGACTATTTTCTTCGAGTGAGACGATGACAACTGTAATGTTATCGTGCCCTCCGTGGTCTTTGGCAGCCTCAATTAGAGAGATGGCAGCTTTATCAAGCCAAGGACTATCTTGCAAACAGCTAGCAATCTTTTGCTCAACAAGTTCTTCTGTAAGACCATCACTACATAACAGCAAGCGATCGCCAGCTTTGACATCTAGTGGTTGTACATCAATCTGATGTAAGTCTTCACGTCCCAAACAGCGGGATAATACATGACGAAAAGGATGTAATCGTGCTTCATCTAAGGTGATGTCACCGATTTTGATTGCTCGTGCTACCCAAGTGTGGTCTTCTGTTACCTGTTCTAAGTGCGACTCCCGCAAGCGATACAGCCGCGAATCGCCAACATGAGCGCACCAAGGCGACTCTGGAGCGCGAAAAATCACTGCTACAACCGTTGTCCCCATGTCGGCGCGTTCGGGATGGTTTTGCTGATCCCGCAAAATCGCTTCATTGGCTCCCCACAAAGCTTGCTCTAGCAATTCTTGAGAAGATTTAGAAGATTCCCAATTTGCTACCAAATACGCCTGAATTTCTCCAGTAGCAATGCGACTTGCTTCCTCACCTCCGGCATGACCACCCATTCCATCGGCGACGACGAAAAACCGACCTTCTGGGTCGATATAGTAAGCATCCTGATTAGTAGAACGAATAAGTCCCGGATCGCTAAAACCCGTGAAATTGAGTTTCATAATTTTTTTTGCAACAATTAATACATACGATCGTAACGGTCTAGGCGTAAAAGTAGTCGGATCAGGATCACTGAGAGCGCCGCTACAATTAAACCAGGCACTAGTGCCCACCATACATAATTGCTAACCACTAAAATCGTAGCTGAAAGTGTGAAACCACTGATTAACAGAGCATAACTTATTGAGAGTTGAATACTGCTCTGTCGTCGTAGCAGGCGTTCGGTTTCTATAGATCGAACGCGCAAGCGCATATCTCCCTGCTCTAGCTTCTCCAGTGTATCCTCTAATCTACGTGGTAGACCAAAGGCGGTACTACTTACCTGAGCTGCTTGGCGACTTAATTCGTTCAGAAAGCTATTCCCCTCAGAACCATTCATATCGGTCATAAGTTGCATTGCATACGGTTTGGCAACTTCCATAAAGTTAAATTCTGGATCTAAACCCTTGCCTACCCCTTCTAGGGTAGAAAAGGCTCGCATCACAAAAGTGAAAGTTGCAGGAAATCTAAATGGCTGATTATAAGCTATTTCGTAAAGGTCGTCACTGATTGCCGCGACTGATTGGTTTTCAAAGGGCTTATCCATGAAATTGTCCAGCATATACTGGACGGAACGCCGGACTGGCCCCATGTCATCGGTTGGGGCGATCGCACCTAAATCGATGAGAGACTGCACAACGCGATCGCCATCTTTTTGGGCAATGCCAAACAGTGTTTGCATCAGTCCTTCGCGGATGTTGGACTTAATCCGCCCCATCATCCCGAAATCGTAGAATATGAGAGCGCCATTTGCACTGACGGCAATATTGCCTGGGTGAGGATCGGCGTGGAAAAAGCCACTATTGAGTAATTGTAGTAAGTAGGCTTGAGCGCCTTGACGAGCGATCGCTTTTCGATCCAAACCCGCTGCTTCTAAAGCTTCGTATTGGCTAATTTTAATTCCAGGAAGATATTCCAAAGTCAGCACTCTGGAAGTGGCGTAACGCCAGTATATTCTGGGGACATTCACCCAATCGTAGCCGCGAAAGTTCCGGCGAAAAGTATCGGCGTTACGACCTTCGTTAAGATAATCAATTTCTTCCCAAAGAATGCGACAACATTCTTCGTAAATACCTAACCAATCTCTCCCCCGTCCCCATTTGGGATGGTTTTGAAAGTAGCGGGTAATTCCCTTGAGAATCTGTAAATCTATTTCAAATAACTTCTTTAGTCCAGGACGTTGCACCTTGACAACAACCGATTCCCCAGTATGTAGCACAGCTTTGTGCACTTGCCCCAAGCTAGCGGCAGCTAAGGGAATCGGTTCAAAATTATGGAAGAGTTCAGGAATTTTTTTGCCTAGTTCTTTCTCAATGGTCGCTTCTACTTGCTCATAGCTAAATGCCGGTACTTTGTCTTGTAACTTGGCTAGTTCTTCTACATATTCACCAGGGAATATATCAGCACGGGTAGAAAAAAGTTGCCCAACTTTGATGAAGGTTGGGCCTAAATCAAGTAGGGTATTGCGAATCCAAACCGCTTGGGTTTTGCGTCTTGCGGCTTGCTTTGCGTCACTCACACCACCCGGATAACTCCAAGATTTGTTGTATAGCCAAAGTTTGAACAATAAGGTCAAGACAAAAGACCAAATGTCCACAAAACGCCGTCTGCTAGAGTATTTTTCCCGATTCCAACGGTATGCCTTCTCTGAATAACCTTGTTCCATATACTTTGTTTACCGTTGGTTTGCGACCGAATCACTTGGAAGAAAAGACACTCTGATTCCTAAACTGTTTTTTTCTTAAGTGTCCTTTGTCATTTGTCATTTGTACATAATTTTTGACCAATGACTAATAACCAATGACTAATGACTAAAATTTATGCAGAAGTTCGGCGATAATGCTGCAATTCTGTTCGTAACAGGGCAATTTCTGCTCTTAATTCGTCAATATCTGCTTGCAAGTCACCGGAATCAGAGCTGGTTTGTCTAGTACCTGTAGTAGATTGACCAGCATTAGCTGATTCTGCTGCCCGATTTGCCCGTTCTAGGACTTCTTCTGTAAACTGGCGCAGTTGCTCTCTAGCTTCTGCATCAAATTTGCCCAGATCGCTCAAAGCATCGGTCAAGGCGACCTCTAAACGCTCATTAACTACTTCTGCTACCGCTCTGCCTACGAAAAAGGCTTGCACAAGGGGATTACTCATAAATTTTTGTTACGTTGCACCGCAAGAGAATTATAACTTGCCTGTATGCTTTGCGGCTTCTATTGTAGAGCTAGAAATTTGGCGTTGGCGATCGCTTTATTGATGGCATTCCAGCAACTCTCGATAATATTGCTCTGGTGTACTCGGTAAATAAGTCGTCATTTGCAAAGTTTGTTCCTTCAATTTGAACCCTTGGGTAATGTTAATCCGGCTGAGGAAATCGATATCGTGGGAAATTACCCAAAGCGCTCCTTGGTAATCATTGATACCTACTACCATTTGTTCAACGGTTTCAATATCCAGGTTATTAGTTGGCTCATCGAGAATCAGTAAATCGATTTCTGAGATACTTATCATAGCGATCGCTAATCTTGCTAATTCACCCCCACTCAGTACAGAAGCGCTTTTGTGAACATCATCATATTTAAAGAGGAAGTGTCCTAGTTGTTGACGCAAAAGCTGATAGCTGAGATTAGGATTGACAGCTTGCATATTTTCCAAAAGTGTGTATTGGCGATTTACCAATTCGTAGGTTTGATCGAGATATACAGCTTTCATCGCTGGTGTGAGCAAAACCTCACCTGACTCCAAAACTGCTGCTTGGTTTTCTATCCCCAAAATTGCTTTGACCAAACTCGATTTACCAGAACCGTTTGCGCCGATAATAGCTATGCGATCGCCAGATGATATATGCAGTTGAATATTTTGAATCAATAAACGTTCTGATATCCTCAGATTTGCACCCTGGATATTGATTAGATTTCGACGTTTTTGATTTTTTTCTTCTAGCTGAATACTCGTTACTTTCGTAGTTTTGACCTTCGTCTCTGCAACCTTTTGATTAGCCTTTGCTACTGCTGCTTCATGTTTCTTTTTCGCAGTTCCGGTAGACACCTCAGCTTTGGTTTTAATCAGTCCGGCTGCCATTCTATCAATACTACCATTGAGAAACTTGGCGCGACCGCTGCGACTTGATTGGGCTGCGCGTTGCTGCTCTTGCATAGCTGTGGCTTGGGCACGTTTGAGTTCCTTTCTAGCGGCTTCGTGCGATCGCAATGCTACCTCTAACTCGATTTCTTTCTGTTCTCGATAGTGTGAGAAATTACCACCATATATTTTCAAGCCAACAGGTGTAAGTTCCCAGGTGACATCTGTCACTTGGTCTAGGAAAAAAGGCTTATGTGAGACAATTACAAAAGCACCGGGAAAATCTTGAAGAAACTGCTTTAAGCTTTCTAGCGCTTCCAAATCCATGTGATTTGTTGGCTCATCAAGTAATAGCAAGTTTGGTTCTTGAGCTAAACCGATTGCCAGAAATAGTTTAGTAAGTTCTCCACCACTCAAGTTAGTAATTGGTAGTGACAGGTCAAGATTTGTGTGAAATTGTGTTTGTAAAATCTCCTCAATATTCCACCATTCATCAGAGATAGAAATCAAAAAATTAAGCACTGTATCTGCTGTAATTTCTTTCCTGATAGTACTGATTTGTGGCAAATAATAGACAACACTATTACGCCAAACTGAGCCTGTATTGGGGCTGAGTTGACTTGCAAGTATCTTGAGTAGGGTTGATTTTCCTATTCCGTTGCGACCGACTAAAGCAATGCGATCGCCCGCCTCGATACTCACATGAACTTCTTGAAATAAAGTTCTGTCTAAGCTGAGATTATAGGCTAAATTCTCAGCTACCAATATTGATTTTTTCGGCATTCTTCTCAAACCTCAATTCGCAAATTCTCACCCGCATTTTTCCAAAATCTGCGGGTAGATTAGACACAAAAAAGTAGCCGTAGACACTTGTCAATCGGTTTATTGTAGATATGAATGATGACAATATTTTTAGTGCATGACTATGTGAAGTAACCCTGTCAAACTAGTTGCGTTTATTCTTCGTTGACATTTGTTGCTTTGGTGCAACAGGTGTTTGGTACTACTTCATTTGTGCTATCTCGTTGGAGTTGTGATGAGGTTTGATATTGACTACAGTGTAACACTAAGGAATTTCGGAAAGCGAGGATGCGATCGCTTTTTCTATTTCCACACTCCCCAGCCTTACTAAAAAGACTTACAGCAGTTTGATTCTGTCTTAAATACTCTTGTGGGGTAGGCATCTTGCCATTGGTGTCAAGTTAAAGCCTCAGCCCAGATGTCAAGAGACCTTGCGGCATTGCGTCGGTGTCGTCGGCGAATAGCTTTAACCAAGCTCATATAGGAATCCGGTTTGATTACTGAAAGCATTTGCGTAGGTAGGCAATAGGCAAAAGGCAATAGGCAATAGGATTTCAGAAGATTAAGGTAGTACCGAATTTTTTTCAAAAATCAAATACTGAGTCCTATAGAAAGC
>NZ_JAWJTF010000163.1:0-12820 GCF_048836525.1 Nostoc sp. CALU 546 | reverse complement strand
TATTGCCTGTCTACGCAAATTCGTTCATAAATCAAAGCGGATTCCTATAGTTAAACAATTAGGAGAAAATTTGATACATAAATTTACTAATTATGATGCTGCATTCCTTTGAAATTCTGACTTTTGACTTCTGAGTGCTAATTTCTTGCAATTATTGCTTAATTTTAGAGATAAATTCTGGTATGAACCATCCTAGATTCTTAGATAACCCCGCACCAAAACAAAACACGCAGCCACAAAACTTCTCCTTGGTATTTCTGCATCAGATGATCAATGGCATATCTGACGCAATTTTTGTCAAAGACCGTCAACATCGCTGGGTGTTACTCAACGATAATTACTGTGATTTCATTGGTCATAGTCGAGAAGAATTAATTGGCAAGTCAGACTATGATTTTTTTCCGCAAGCAGCAGCCGATGTGTTCCAGCAAACAGATGAACTGGTTTTCACTACAAATATTACTCAAGAAAGCCAGGATATTTTTACCGATGCTCAAGGTATAACCCATCTCATCTCTACAAAAAAGTCTTGCTTTGAAGATGAGGCTGGTAATAAATTTCTGGTGGGTAGTATTCGAGATATCATTTTACAGAATGAAGCCGAGAAAGTTTTGGGTGTAAATGGCAGAGCTAGTGATACTACTGGACTCATGCAAAATAGTGAAGTACTTCGGGAAACCCTCGAAGAACTCCAGATAGTTGAAGAAGAACTGCGCCAAAAAAACGAAAAATTAGCGATCGCTCGTGAAACGGCAGAATTAGAGCATCGGCGTTATCAGGATTTGTTTGATCTCGCTCCAGATGCTTACTTAGTTACCGATGTAGACGGCATCATCAAAGAGGCTAACTATGTAGCCGCAGCCTTATTATCTGTGAGACAAAACTATCTGATAGGTAAACCATTCATCCTCTTTGTCGCTGAAGCAGATCGCCAAATTTTCATTAGCCAACTGGCAAATTTGCAGCAGGTGCAGGATTGGGAAGTCCATCTCAAGTCACGAGGAGGTACAATTTTTCCCACTAGTGTCAAGATGGTTGCAATGTATGATTCACAGGGTCAGCAGGTCGGCTGGCGTTGGTTGCTTCGCGACATCAGCGAACAGCAAGCCATACTACGCTTACGCCAGCAAGCAGAATCAGACCTACACCGCATGAATGCCGTACTCCAAGCTCAACAAGAAGCTTCCATCGACGGAATTTTAATTATTGATGAAAATCGTATAGTTACATCATCAAATCAGAAATTCTCCCAGCTATGGCAAATTCCTGCCGCACTACTTCAAACAGGCGACGATCGTCAACTTCTGAAATGCGTACTAGATCAACTAGTAAAGCCAGACGAATTTCTGGCTAAAGTGGAGTATCTTTACCAGCATCCAGAAAAAAGCAGTCGTGATGAAATTTTCCTCAAGTCTGGAAAGGTTTTTGAGCGCTATTCTGCACCCGTGCATAAACACCAAAGAGCTTGTGGTCAGACATTAGCTTTAAAAGACTATTACGGTAGAATTTGGTATTATCGCGACATTACCGAATACAAGCAAGCAGAAGCAGAACTCAGGGCTTCACAGCAAAGACTGGCGTTGCTGATTGAACAAACACCTTTAGCCATTGTTGAATGGAATACCAACTTTGAGGTTCAGACCTGGAATCGGGCAGCAGAAAGAATCTTTGGATACACCGCCGAGGAAATGTTGGGTACTGGTTTTGAGATCATAGTACCTGAAAACGCCAGAAAGCAAGTAGATGAGATTATAACCGCCCTATTAACACAACGTGGAGGAAGTTTTAGTGTCAACGAGAACATCACTAAAGATGGTAGGACAATAATCGGTGAGTGGTATAACAATCCGTTAGTGGCTCCTGATGGCCAAGTAATTGGCATTGCTTCAATGGTGTTAGACATCACAGAACGCAAACGCGCTGAAGAGGAACAGCAAAAATTTGTCGCGTTGATTGAAAACAGCAGTGACTTTATTGGCATTTCTTCAATGGAAGGGCAAGTTCTCTATGTGAACCCCGCCGGACTCAAGATGGTGGGACTTAGTAACTTGGAAGTAGCTAAAACCAAGTCAGTGGTTGATTTTCATTCACCAGAAGCTTTTGCCGAGTTTCAGCAACAAATTATTCCTTTGATGCTTGAACATGGTTTCTGGCAAGGTGAGTTTCGCCATAGACATTTTCAAACAGGTAGAGAAATTCCCACAGATTGCAGCCTATTTATGGTTAAACATCCTGAGACAGGAGAGCCTTTCTGTCGGGTAGCTGTTGTTAGAGATATCACAGAACGTAAACAAGCCAAGGAAGCTCTGCTAAAGTCGGAAGCGCAACTCCGACAACAGGCTGAAGAACTTAAAGAAGCACTCCGCGAACTTCAGTATACCCAGACTCACTTAATTCAAAGTGAAAAGATGTCCAGCTTAGGTCAACTAGTCGCAGGAGTGGCACACGAAATCAACAACCCGGTCAATTTTATTTATGGCAACCTCACTCCTGCCCAGGAATACACCCAAGATTTACTTTCACTTTTGCAACTTTACCAAAGTCATTATCCTCAACCTGTGCCAGAAATTGAGGATTTTGTAGAACTAATCGAACTGGAATTTTTGAAATCAGATTTGCCACAAATAATTAACTCAATGAAAGGTGGGGCAAACCGGATTCGGGAGATTGTGCTTTCTCTGCGAACTTTCTCACGCTTGGATGAAGCCGAAATGAAAGCTGTTGATATTCATAAAGGAATCGACAGTACTCTGATGATTTTACAAAGTCGCCTCAATTTTAATGACAAACGCCCAACAATTGAAATAATCAAAGAATACGGCAAACTACCGCTAGTTGAATGTTACGCTGGGCAGCTAAACCAAGTATTCATGAATATTTTGTCAAACGCGATCGATGCTTTGGAAGAGTCATTTGTCATTAGTCATTTGTCATTAGTAAACAATACTGAACAAAGGACAAATTACCAAGGACAAATAACTTCCCCACAAATTCGCATTTGCACCCAATTACAAGAGCCAAATCAGGTAACAATTAGGATTGCCGATAATGGATTGGGAGTAACAGAAGATGTTAAAAAACAGCTATTCGACCCCTTCTTTACCACCAAGCCTATTGGTCAAGGTACGGGGATGGGGCTTGCCATCAGCTACCAGATCATTGCAGAAAGACATGGCGGTTCTTTAGAATGTATTTCACAGCCAGGACAAGGCGCTGAGTTGGTGATTAAGATTCCTCTGATCCAGGATTTTTCAACATAATTCGTAATTAATAATACTCGCCTCTAGCAAGAAGCAATCTACGTAATTCGTAATTTTAACCCGTAAGTAAAAAACAAAGTATTTCTACTGCCGACAGCTACCCCTTCTGAAAAGATTAATACGAATTACGTTAGCGCAGCGTTAGCGACGTACGAATTAGTAATTATCTAAATGTCTCCACTTCTTCAGGAACCTTCATTTGGTCGAGAATTCTCCAAATTTCCTGTAACATTGGGTCTAACCCGGAGCGAGTAACTGCTGAAATCACAAAAACCGGAGCGTAGGAGAGATGATTAAGTTGGGTGGCTAACGCTTCCAAATCGACGGTTTCCCGATCAACTGCATCAATTTTGTTCAGTGCCAAAATTTGCGGGCGTTCTGCTAAACCCCGGCCATAAGCTTGCAATTCTTCCTTAATTGTGTTGTAGTCTCTAACCACATCATCACTAGTGGCATCAATCAAGTGAAGTAGCACTCGCGTGCGCTCGATGTGGCGCAAGAAATCATGTCCCAACCCTGCACCGTGCGCTGCTCCCTCAATCAGTCCGGGAATGTCGGCAAAAACGGTACCATCACCAGTAGGTTTCCGCACTACGCCTAAATTTGGGATCAGGGTAGTGAAAGGATAATCTGCGATTTTTGGACGTGCTGCTGATAAAGATGAAATTAAAGTGGATTTACCAGCATTTGGTAAGCCAATAATCCCCACTTCTGCCAAAAGTTTCAACTCCAGACGCAGCTGCTTTATTTCTCCTGGTAATCCTGGGAGAGCGTATTCTGGGGCGCGGTTACGGTTACTTAAGAAATGCTGATTTCCCAGTCCGCCTTTACCACCTTGGGCAATCAGCAAAGTCTGCTTAGGCTCAGTTAAATCCCCCAGTAATTCGCCAGTTTCAGCATCATAAATGGTTGTACCGCAGGGAACTTCGATGATCAAGTCCTTTCCTCCGGCTCCAGTACAGTTACTTGGCCCACCACGAGTCCCCTTTTCTGCCTGAAAGCGATGGTTGTATCTGAAGTCCAGCAAGGTTTGTAGGTTTTCATCGGCAACGAAAATTACCGAACCGCCTCGTCCCCCATTACCACCAGAGGGGCCACCAGTCGGCACGTATTTTTCCCGGCGGAAGGCGACAATACCATCGCCGCCCTTACCAGCTTCAACTTCAATTTTTGCTTGGTCGATAAATTGCATACTTAAATAATAGTGAGAAGTGAGGAGTTAGAAGTTAGGAGTTAAAAATTATAACTCTTCACTACTCACTCCTCACTCCTAACTCTAACTAAATATATGGTGAAACATCTTCACCACATTTATCTGCCAGATAAGAGAGGGCGCGGAAACGTAAGCCTACCAGTTGGTCATACAAGGGATTAATTTTACACATCGGCGGGATGTGGACAATCTTGCGTCCAAATAAGGTGACATCCCGCTCGAAGGGACACTGGGAGGGAATCATTTTACATAAAAATCGGGCTACTCTTGGGTCTTGGATATCTAGCCCATCTAGCCAGTCACGCAGGGGGTGTAGTGCATCAATTTGAGGCTTTGTAAGTCCAGGGCTGGTGATAGTGGCGGTAACTAGCTCTGGATGTTCTAGGGTTTGGCGAAGGGCTTCTAGTAGATTTTCTGGCTGTTCTAAGGCTTGGCAGAACTGTTGCAGAACTTGATCTTCGCTGGGAGAATAAGTACCATCTGCGATCGCTACCATTATCGCTGTCCTTAAGAAATTTTCCGCTGCTGGTGTACCTTTACCCAAGACTGCGGCCAATTCTTCTGGCGTAATTATCTCTAGTGAGTCCCATTTAATCTTAGGAGCTAATTCATCTTTGGTGATGTTGGCAATTATTTTCTGTTCTTGGTCATCAAAATTACCATCAGCCCAAGCAATAGTAAGCAGTCCACGCAACCAAGCGGCAATCTGTTCGCTGCTGTAGGGGGATTGAACGGTACTTGTCATAAACTCACGTCTCAAGCTTTCCTCAGTCACTACTAAGCTACCCTACACAGTGACTATGAAGATAGTGAGAAAAGCAAAAATCAAGAAAGTGCGTAAGAATTCAGCACTCAGAAGTCAGGAGTCAGAATTCAGAAGTCAGAATTTAAAAGGAATGCAGCATGACTAGTACCGCAAGGCGGAATTAAAAATTAAAAATTAAAAATGAAGACAGCGTAAGGGTTTTGTTGATTGGGAATGGGTGGTTTATTTACGCCGTGCTGTACTAGTGCATTTATGTATCAACTTTTTTCCTAATTATTTAACTATTCTGAATCCTGTTAGCGATAGTGGGGCGTTTAGCCCATTCTGAGCGGAGGCGGAGCGTCTCCGGCTCCGCTCCTGAATTCTTACAAAAGTGCGTAGGCATCGCCACCTCAAGAAATCAACCAGAGAAGTTTTCAAATCGCAACAGTCGGTCTTGGGGTAAAATCCATTTGAGAGTAATCTTGAGAATTTTTTCTACTTAAACTGAAAAGGAGATTTAATCTGTGCTGTGGAGGTATTCATGAATAAAACCAAAGTTAATCTCGGCATCATTCAAGAAACACTACTAATTACCCTCTGGGCTAGAGCTTGTGAGCTTCAGGCAGCAGATCCAATTATAGTAGATCCTAAATCATCTGAGATTCTTGCAGCGCTCGACTACGAATTTGATAAATTCACTACTGCTAAATCTTCTCAGATAGGCTCTTGTTTACGAGGAACTATCCTCGACAACTGGGTACGCAACTACCTTAATCAACATCCCCAAGGTTCTGTTATCGAGATTGGTGCAGGACTGAACACACGTTTTGAGCGAGTAGATAACGGCAAGGTTTGCTGGTTTGACATAGATTTACCGGATGTCATGGTTCTGCGACGACAGTTTTTTGAAGAAACGGAACGCCGTAAATTAATCGCTGCTTCTGCCTTAGATACCAATTGGATTGAGCATATCAAGTCCACTACTAAACAACCTGTTATGTTTGTCGCCGAAGGTGTGTTGCAGTATTTCAATGAACAGGAAGTGAAACTATTGTTTGCGAATCTTTTCCAGTATTTTCCTGGTGCATGGTTTGCTTTTGATTCCTTATCACCGCTAATTGTGAAGAATCAGAAATACCATGACTCACTCAAATACACTTCGGCAAAATTTGATTGGTGTATCTCAAATATTCATAAGATTAAAGACTGGAATTCATGTTACGAAGTAATGGAAGTCTGTAATTATGCCAATCTGCCAACTAAATATCGCCGACGGTTTTCTCTAATAAATCGTTTCCTGATGTTATTTCCTCCTCTGTGTGATTCGTCTCGTTTGGCATTAGTTAAATTAGGTTAAATCTAAAAAATTAAGGTATATATAATGTTTCTATTTGGCATTGAGCATGAAGTCGCTTTCTTGAATGAAGAAGGAAATTTTGCTGATTTTTCGCACACCAAATTTGCTGATTTAAATCAAATTATTGAAAAGCTACCCACATACCCTAGCGACTATCCTCAACTGCGGGTTGGGGATGCGGGTATTAAGATGAAAAGATGGTACATTGAGGGATTTGAAAGGTTTGCAGATTCCGATGAAGTGATAGATTGTCATGTTAAAGGTATTGAAATTAGAACAACTATACATTCTAATATTCAAGGCGCGATTACTGAATTATCAGAAAGTTTTCACTTGCTACGTGAGGTTGCCGCTAGCTTTGGGTTATCACCAGTTTTGGTCAGTTTTAATCCCTACAATCCGGTTTTTGAGCCTCAACCCCCATTAAACGATTATGAAATTAAACAGCTAGAGGCTTATCCTGACGAACAAACTGCTAATATTCACATGGTTTCATACGGGCCAGATTTAAATATCTCAGTGGCAGATTTATCTACTGAAGATGTAATTGATATTGGCAAAAAGTTAACCTATTACAGTCCCTATATTGTCCCTTTTAGTTATAGTTCCCCTTTTTATAAAGGAGGTTTATGGGATGGATTATCGGTACGAACGTTTATCAGAACTGGAAAAAGACCAGCAGCCCTGGTTTTTATTCAGGAACAGGAACAACTGATTAATAGCATACCTTCCTTGACAAAAATTGCCCGCATTCCGGCTGAAGTGGGACGTATTGAGTTTAAAGCTTGTGATAGTTGTGATGATTTTTCTATCTATGCAGCTTTGCTGACATTATTGAAAGGTTTGGTGTTAGATAAAACCTTGCTGGGTAGAGCAACTGTACCCAATGCAATGTTACACCAACTTTCTGCAAAAGAAGGGTTTGACAATGAGGATATTTTTGGGAATGCGACAAAAGTCTTACAAGCAGCCGAAGTTGCTTTAGAAGATGACCTAGATATTCATTATTTAACGCCGTTAAAAGTGCTGCTGGCGAAGCGAAAAACAAGATCCCATGAATTAATAGAAATGTTCCATCGCCTAAGTTCAATAGAAGAGGTAATAAGGCAGACTTATCAAGTTTAAAGGTAAGATTCATTTCCTCTCTCCTTTAAAAAGCTACTGTGTATACACAAGTCGAGTTGAGAATCAAATGGACAGAAAAGAACGAAAAATGATTTTTAAAATCCTTGATTTTCCGTTATATCTTTATCAATAAATTGACACTATTGATAATCAACTTGATCAACTCAAAACCTTGCCTACTAATGCTTGTATATTACCAAACAAGGATTTTAGGGCTTGTGTATATACCGTAGCTTAAAAAGCGGGGTCATAGGAGATATTTATATAACCTGATGCTTTACAAATATCCTCTAAGGTGCATAGCAATTAAATTCCTTTGATTGGATAAAATTGAGCTAAATGAACATAAATATAGTAGAGGCATTAGCCTGCCAAAACTATATTAAGTCGATATGTCTAGAGACTGATATTATTGTAACTACAGATATAGGAAACTTCATTCTAGAGATTGATGCAGACGTTAGCGTTTTCAAAGTAAAAGTATAAACAGGGAACCTGGAAAGAAGAACGTCAATATGAAGTGTAATCATTTTGCTAAAGAATTAAGGTGGTATTTGCCTATTATCCCTAGCTAATTCTTATATGCAGAAATACTAAAGACAATTTCTTCCTTCGTCAGGTTCGTTTTTCAATAACTTTCCTATTGCAGTGTAACTTGCTAGTTTTAGCATTGCTCAAGTTTGCAAAATAAAGTTACTTGCTTCCACTCTTTCAGTGAAAGTTTTGCGTTGTTAAAGCTGTTATTGAGGACTTCAAATGAAAATTGTTGCTTCTGTTTTATCTGTGTTACGTCCAGTACGTGTTCTAGTTGTCGCTTTTACTTGCGCCATACTATTGTTCTCTAATGCTTTTCCTGCTTTTGCAATGGATAGCTACCAAAGTAACCCTACCGAAGGTACTACACAACTGCTTGACATTCAGCGGAAAACTGATGAAGCCGCTAAAGAACCACCCCAAGGATTGAAAAAGGTTCAAAAGGAGTCCAATCAAGGACTCAATGAGGTTCAGGGAGCTGCTGATATTGACAAGCAGAAACGTCCTGAAAATTCACAGGGTGCAACCTCAGTGGAAGAGAATGTAAAGAATTTGTTGGAAAAAGTTACAGGTAAGTAACAGAGTTAATACCTTGGTAATTTTTCGATAGTAATAAATGGGTGATTGCTTAAAAAGCAGTGACCCATTACTACTTAGTAATGTTAATCTCCCAACTTCAATTCAATATAAAAATGACAAACAAAAATCCTGATTTATTTGAGAAATTGGGGTTTTTAGGTTTTTAATATTACAAATCAAATAGGACTGCTATAGCTAATTATTAAATTGGCTGAAGAATACTACCTATTAAGGCATAGGTATAACTATGTAATGTGATAATTAATCTAAACTCATAATGTTTCCTTTGGTTGATGTGGATTAGGTGGAAAATTTGAGAAATTAATAAAGAAGTTTGCTTAGGGATGGAAAACAATGCGTGCGATAAACATTGGTTTGACCGAAGAACAGCGTCAAGGTGTAATTAATCTGTTGAATCAAGATTTGGCAGATGCCTATCTACTGTTGGTGAAAACCAAAAAGTACCACTGGGATGTTGTCGGCCCTCAGTTCCGCTCTTTGCATCAGCTTTGGGAAGAACACTACCAAAAGCTAACTCTAAATATTGATGCCTTGGCAGAACGGGTTCGTACTTTGGGCGGTTATCCGGTTGGCACATTAGAGGGATTTCTCAAGCTTGCTACCCTCAAGGAACATGGTGGTAATGTTCCCACAGCAACGAAAATGGTAGCTAATCTAGTACATGATCACGAGCAGGTTATTCGCAACTTAAGAGACCATGTAGATCAGTCTGGTGAAGAGTTTCACGATCAGGGAACTGCTGACTTTTTAACTGGACTACTAGAACAGCATGAAGAGATAGCTTGGATGCTACGTTCATTTATTGAAGGGGAAGCAATAGATCCAGATGGTAAACAGCCAGCAACAAAAGGTAAGACTGCTGTGGGTGTGTAGTCATAACGTTTTTTAAGACCCAGTTCTATTTATCTCCCCAAAATCCGAGAGGCTTTGATTATTGCTCAATACGCTTGGGTTAAGGCTAAAAACTAAAACTGGCGTAGGCATAGGTTGGGTTGAGGAACGAAACCCAACATTTTCAAGGCTTTGTTGGGTTTCGCTGTTGCTCAACCCAACCTACTATTCTTCTTAACCCAAGCGTATTGGATGATTGCTCTCCTGCCCTGCTTTTGGCACGCTGCACGAACGTAGGGAAGTTGTTGGGATTACGTTTGAGAGAAAGTTGCACACAGGGTTCATTCTGCCTGCATTTACCTATTCACCATATTTATTGCAAAAACAACATAATACATACAAGGAGTATTTAAATGGCAGAAGTTTATAAAGCAGAACGTACCATTTCTGCTGTATTCAAAGAACAGAAGCAAATTGATGATGTGATTCGACGTTTATTAGACAGGGGTGTGCCTAGAGATCATATTTCGGTCATGGGCAGAAATTTCCAGTCGGAAACGAGAATTGCTGGCTTTATTAGTAAAAAAGATGTGATTCTGGGAGGTTTGAGAACAGGGGCCGTTTTTGGTTCCTTGTTTGGTTCCTTTCTCAGCTTACTTACGGGTGTAGGTGTACTGTTTATTCCGTTTGTTGGCCCAATTGTGGCAGCAGGGCCCATAGGTGCAGTGCTACTGGGGGCTGCTAGTGGAGCGATCGCAGGTAGTGCAGGTGCAGGTCTAGTATCGGTTCTAACTACTTTAGGAATGCCAGAAGATAAAGCGACTATCTACCAAACCCGCTTACAAGCTGGCGAATTCTTATTGATGGCAGAAGTTCCGAGTGATCGCACTGGCGAATTTCAATTGCTACTCGAAAGTGCTGGTGCCGAAGAAATTAACACAATTGAAAAAACCTTTGCTCGCCCTTGTCCTGGAAAGTGCAACAGTCCAGAAGATTTGTCTCCAGAGGTTCGCGCTCATCTTTCTAATGAAGCTCAGAGTACATTCATTGAGTGTTATAACACCGTTTTAAATGAGAAAAATGACGAGTTCACTGCTGAACAAGCCGCCTGGGAGTCTGTTCATCAGCAATATGATGAAGATCAAAATGGCGTTTGGTCAAAAGCTAAGGTTAAAGCTTAAGAATTTCCAAGACATAAATTATCCAATCTTATTTGGTGGGTATCTTGTCGCCCTTTAGAGGTTGTTTTCCAAGTGTTTGGCTGTGATTTTAGGTGCTTTTAGATTCCGTTAAAAAGCTACAGTGTATATACAAGTTATAGAATCACAACCAGTCTGTCGAATTACCCCACCCTAACCCTCCCCTTGCAAAGGGGAGGGAACTAGATTTTCTTATTTCCCCCGAATGCATCGGGGGGGATTAAGGGGGTAATTTGACTTGTGTATACACCGTAGCCTTAAAAGGGCAAAAAATTCTCTAAATCCCCCGATAAATTGGGGGATTTAGGGGGATCTAGAACGTTTTACTACCGACAAGAGGATGGTGTGTTAGTCCGTGTTTGTCTGCGGTTTTAAATGCTTCAGTTATGGCAATTTATAGCTACCAACACGCAGATTTAACTGACCTTGGCGTGGATTTTTGCTGAATATAAATGCGCCTTCTTCACTTTCCCCACTAGATAAAAAGTCGATCTGTTGCTCTCCTGTTTCTGTAACTTTACCGTCAATCAGCAACTCAGCCATAATCTGAACTGACTCAGCCGTATCTCCTCCACTATTAACTACTTCAAAGGGAACATAAAATTGTCCATCAATTTCCCTAATTGTTTCTTTTTTAGTAACAGAAAGGATGGGAGGTTGATTCTTTTCATTCAGCCAAGTGTAGCCTACCAGACTGACAACGATTGCTAGGATAAATGAAGCGATACTGAATGTAACCCACTCAGCGATTGAGCGCTTTGGTTGTTGTTCTGTTTTAGTCATATTGCTAACCTTCCGGCTGCACCGCCAATAGTTGCAGGTAATCCCAGTATCAAAGTGTGATCTAACCACATTGTCCAAGGGTCACTAAAAGTTAACTTTTGAAAGAACCACAGCATAAAAGCTCCTGCTAGCAGTGAAACTAGGTAGGACATAATGGTTTCGCTAGATGGCCGTTGGAAAATTCCCTTTTGCTGTCTTCGTTTTTGCTGGTCAGAAAAGCCTGCCTGAAATACAATGCCATAGGAAATCAACAAAGATGCGGCGATCATTGCTAATTCCCAAGCTGGCGAAGTTGCAGCTGCTAACATGGGAATTTCATCTGTTGGAGCAATGTTAAATGCAATTACAGTTGCACCAATGAGAGTTGCACCCAAATCTGCGAAGGTGGCGTTTAACTCATTCCCTTTGTTCTTGGTTGTGCTGTTGGTTGCTTGTCCTTCTGCATTGCTGTTTTCAATATCTCCCAAAAGCTGGTTGGCTAATGCTACACCGAGAGCAAAGGGCACACTTTCAAAAATGATTTTACCTAAAGATTCCTTTAGGGAAGTTTCTGGTGTCAATTCTCGTAGTAGTAACAGTACAAAGGTAGAGCAAGCTAGTCCGATCGCGATCGCTTCTACAGTATCCATTAAAGCTTGATGAGGTAGCCCGGTATATCTGCGTTTCCGAAAGCCTTCTATCTGATTGAGTAAGTAAACTACAACAAACATCAATGCGATCGCCGTCATCATCAGTTGTGGTTTTGCCAGCGATCCAATCCACCAAACCTCCATTGTGTACAGCAAGGGTATGCCAAATAAAAATCCTCCACAAGCACCCCGAATGATGTCATTAATCTCACTCCTCCAGATATTTTTTTGACGTTTTGTTGGCACTCCTTTACTTTCCTTTTATTTAAAAATTTGCTTTGACTGATCTCATTCTCTATGAAGATGCATATAGCAGTCATAAATACTTCGTGAAAAGTTAGATCCCCGACTTCTCAAAAAAGCCAGGGATCTAGATAGCGTAAATTTGTGCCTACGGCAGGTTACGGCAACACAAGTTCAAATATAGGACTCATATTTGATTTCTGAAAAAACTCAGTACAACTAAGAAGCCTTCTTTCCTATTGCCTGTTGCCTATTGCCTATTGCCTATTGCCTATTGCCTGTTGCCTGTTGCCTGTTG
>NZ_JAWJTF010000035.1:0-78383 GCF_048836525.1 Nostoc sp. CALU 546 | reverse complement strand
GAGCAGTGCTTTACCCCTACGAAAAATCTATATGTATCAAGATTTTCGTGAAATGGTATAAGCTGATGCGCGTCTAAACTATATAAACACTTTTGATGTCGTTAACTGCTGACTGATGACTGTTGAGGGGTTTTCAGTCATCAGTCATCAGGTAAATGTACAATATTATTTGCGTAACAGCTTATCTCCTGAAGTTAATTACTTGCCACTTGCTTCGTATCCAAGTGAATTAACTTCGCCATCTGGGGCAATTGTTGCATGAATAGCACCGAACCCAGAATACAAACGACACCACCCAAAATCAGTGTATTCGGAGCCTTGAAATAATGTGCCAGAGTTCCTGCTACTAAGTTACCAAAAGGAGCCATACCCATAAAGCACATAGCGTAAAAGCTCATCACCCTGCCACGTTTGCTATCTTCCACAATAAATTGCAGCACTGTGTTACTAGCAGCTACCTGAAGCGTAGAACTCCAGCCAACCAAAACCAAAGCTAACTGAGAAATCCAAAAGACTTGAGAGACAGAGAAAAAGATGAAGCCAATCCCCATGATGGCTGGACAGAAGGCTATGAGTTTTTCTAAACCTACTACGTTTTGGCGAAAGCTGAGGTAGACACAGGCAAACACTGATCCCATCGCTGCTGCGGCCGTTAGAAAGCCCAATGTTTCTGCTCCTCCCTGTAGAACTTCAACTGCAAAGATGGGTAGAAGTGTCGTATATGACATACCTACTAAACTAGCTACTGCCAGTAATAGCAAAATGGAACGCACAGGTAAGAATTGGTAGGCATATTGAAACCCTTCTTTTAACTTCTGCCAAGTATTACTTGTCTGTATTTCTACTATTCTGGGTGTAATCACCATTGCTGAGATTGCCCAGATAGCAACAAGGTAACTGAGACTATCGTAAAGAAAGCAGAATCCAGCGCCAAACTGAGCGATAAAAATGCCACCAAGTGCTGGGCCAATCAGACGCGCACCATTGAGAAAAGCTGCATTTAAGGCGATCGCATTTCCCATCAGTTCACGGCTAACCATATCACTGACAAATGCTTGACGTACAGGTACATCTAAACCCTTCAGAAAACCTAACAATGCACTCAGAGTCAGCAATGTCCAAAAATTTGCCCAACCCAAAAATGTGATGACTGTCAGAATTACAGACATAGAAATGCCTATAACTTGAAATAGCAGCAACAGGCGATGTCGGTCATAGCGATCGGCTAAAATGCCTGAAATTGGAGCAAGTACAAATACTGGCAATTGTCCAAAAAATCCTGCAAATCCCAATAGTAAAGCTGAATCAGTCAATCGGTAAATCAGCCAGAGAATCGCTACTTGTGTCATGAAGTTGCCTGTCATAGACAAGGCTTGTCCCATAAAGTAGAGGCGATAATTGCGCGATCGCAAAGCAGGTAGTTCAAGATTCAACTTGAATCCAAATTTCTGTAATAATTTCATCAACTAAGTACAAAATCTCACAAGTTCATCACGAATAAACACTCTGCGCTTCCCTCAGCCTACCTCTGCGTTTAAAAAAGCACAGAAAAGAGGAAGAAACGAGGCAACAACCTTATTCCTTCCCACTTCAAAGGTTTTAATTGAAAATCACACAGTTACTAATTCCCGCGTAGCAACTACTGATTCAGGTTTGACCCAAATCTTATCTAACCCACCACTCAGTAGGCGATATTGCTGGTTAGGATCTTGTTGCGGGTAATCCTCGCGTTTGTGCATACCTCTGGTTTCCTGACGTTGCAAACCACTGTTGTACATCCAACGGGCTGTAGCAACCATCGCCGCCGCTTCGCGCGATCGCACAATTTGGCTATCATCTAATGTTTGGCTATTGCGGATTTCTTGCCAGAGGTCATCCAGTCTATCCAGGGATGCACTTAAACCTCTAGCAGTGCGGAAGAGGTTGCGATCGTAGGGGAAAACTTCAGCTTGAGTTGTGGCGATCGCTTCATCTGGTGAGAATCTATTATTACCTTCACCATGCAATCCCGCTTCACCAACTCCCTGCACACTGCGCTGGGTTGCTTGCTCTCCCAAACTTAGGGCATAGCTAGCAGCAGATTGTCCAGACCAATAGCCAGAAGACATTGCCCAGGCTGCATTGTGGCTACCGCCGCCGGTGAATCCACCACAGATTAACTCTCTAGTAGCTGCATCTCCTGCCGCATAGAGTCCATTAACTGAGGTAGCACAAGTTTGGTCTGCGATCCGAATCCCACCAGTACCACGTACAGTTCCTTCCAAGCGTAGAGTTATCGGGAATCGTTGAGTAAAGGGGTCAATCCCAGCGCGATCGAAAACGATAAAGAAGTTAGGCTGAGAGGCTCTCATCCAGGCTTTTGTCTCTTCATCCATATTTTGATCCAGACGCGCATAAACGGGCTGATTTAGCAATGTTTTAGCAATCACCGAGCGACCGCGCTTAGAACCTGCACCTTCAATTACCGTGCCATCCTCATAAGTAAAAGATGCCCAATCGTAATAACGAGTCTTGGTGACAGAGGAGAAACTAGGGGAAATTGCGTATGCGTTGGAAAATTCCATACCAGAGAAATCTGCACCAGCCTCGGCTGCCATCAATAGACCATCCCCTGTCAAGACATTACAACCGAGAGCCTTACTCAAGAAAGCACAGCCCCCTGTAGCAATCACAACTGCCCCGGCTCGAACTGTCCAACGTTCCGCAGATTGGCGATTGATACCCTTAGCCCCGGCTACAGTGCCTTCTGTATCCACAAGCAACTCTAAAGCCGGACTGTGGTCTAAAATTTTCACCCCTGCTTGCTTAATCTTTTTCCGCATGAAACGCATATAATCCGGCCCTTGTAAAGAGCGACGGATAACTTGTCCATTAGCATCAACGCTGAAAGGATAGCCCTGATCTGCGAGGGAGTTAATGTTGTCATAGGTGCGATCTAATACCCTAGTCATCCAGTGGCGGTCTGCCAGAAAGCCTCCCATTGCTTCCCGGCTGGCCATTGCCGCTTCCCGTTGCTCTGGGTCTGGTGGAACATACCATACACCATTTCCGGCAGATGCGGCTGCACCACTTGTACCGCAGTAACCCTTGTCTACTAAAACAACTTTTGCCCCATTATTTGCTGCACTCCAAGCAGCCCAAGTTCCAGACGGGCCACCGCCGATAATTAATACATCGGTGACTAAATCTAGGTTAGAAGCATCTTGATGGATATGACTATTCATGAAATTTACTCCTGATAGAATTAAGAAAAGGGGAAGGGCGGAGCTTCCCCAAGAATGCGAGAGTAACTCTTGTGAAAACTTTTAGGGATTGGGGATTTGCCAATCTTTGATATCAAAATCTGACTTCAACAATTTCTGGTCAGCGAGAAACTGCTTTGTGGAATTTAAGAGTTTCAATCCTTGCGGTGTAAAAGGTTCTGTAGGATACAGTTCTAGTGGATAAGATTCTTTAGCGATCGCCAACGGCACATTCCCACTTGCCACAGCCGCAAACTGATAAAATTCCTCTGGATTAGCTTTGATCTCCTGCAATGCTTGTCGTCTAATCTGGTTCCACTTTTGCGGTAGTTCTGGGTGTCGAGAGAGGAGATTTTCCGTAACGACACTTACCCCTGTGCCAACTAATCCCTGATGATCTTTTGCTTGATCAATTGCTGAAAATCCTTGAGAAACTAACTTTGGCCCAGCCCCCATAGCAAATGGATAAGCTGAAATATCTCCTCGTTCTAATGCAGGTTTAGCATCAGCCGAAGGAATCTGTACTACCTTCACATCCTTAGTCAGTCCCTCTTTTTCGAGCAAACCCATCAGATATCGATGCGGATAAGTACCTTTAGCAACTCCTACCTTTGTACCTTTGAGTTGTGATACTAAACGAGGGCCGTTTTTCTTGGTAACTAACCAGGCATTCTGACCAACCCTTGTCTGATTAATCAATTTAGTTGGCAGACCTACTGCTCTACCAACTATAGCTGGGGTATCTCCATACAAACCCATATCTAATTGACCACTAACTAAGGCTTCATTAAGTGCAGGGCCTCCTACAAAGGGAATAAATTTCACTTCCGTCACACCCAGGCTTTTAAGCGCAGGAGTCAACGTCCCCTTTTGCAAGGCCCAACCCTCTGGCCCGATTGGCAACTTGCTTTCCGAACTGATGAAACCAACTCGCAAAACCAGGGTTTTTACCTCTGCCGAATTTGCTCCAGTATTTGATGAAGCTACTGCTGAGTTATTGGACTGGCTTTGTTGAAAAGTACAACTGGTAAGACTCGATAAAAGCGCAACAGTTGCAACTGAAGCTAAAAGTCGATGCAGAACACTGCACTCAATTGCTTGGGAACTCATAGATAAAGACTAGGGACTAAGAAATTTCTCAATTACGAATTACGAATTACGAATTAATTTGCTGTTTTCCCCAGCCGATGTTTTTCCGATAACTGCCAAGTAACCCAGATGCTACCAAAGTCTCTTCATCCACAGTAACTGATTCATCAGCGTTAGGATCAACATACAGTGCATCTACGGGGCAGTAGAGTTCGCACATATAACAAGTTTGACAATCGCTCTGGCGGGCAATTTTGGGCGCATGTCCCGGTACTGCATCAAAAACATTGGTAGGACAGGCAGTGACGCAAAGATTACACTTAATGCAGCGAGATTCACTTACTAATTCAATCATCGTGCTACTAACTCCCTATTCACTACTTCCTGGTCAGGCTTTGCCCAAACTGTATCCAATGCACCTCTAATTAACCAATATTGCTGGTTAGGGTTTTGCTGGGAATAATCCTGGTGCTTGTGCATTCCACGAGTTTATTTCCTAGCTTGTGCTTAAGTATACATTCAACGTGCCGCCTCCTAGAGCTTCCCGACTAGCCATAGCTGTTTCCCGTTGGTCGGGGTTTGCTACATACCACACACTGGTTCTACCTGATGCAGTTGCTCCACTAGAGCCACAATAGCCTTTGTCTACCAAAACAACCCGGACTCCACCAGCAGCCCAAGCACCAGCCGGGTCTTCTCCAATAACCAAGACATCGGCTTCTAACTCTAGATCAGAGCCATTGTTAGATGATTGCTCAGACGCTAATTGATTTGCGCTCACTAGCTCTCACTCCTTCATTCATAGACAGCAATACTTATTAAAACCACAGGTGTGACTAGCCAAATTCATTTGTGCATAATTCTTGGAAAACCTGAAAGACTTGATTTTTAATGTAATACAGACGTTTTTAGATAAAATACTAATCATTGACCGATTTAACGGTGATTAATTTAGCAGTATTACACGGCAATAAATAAAATTCAAGCCCTTAGCGACTAAAATATATGCTTACCTAAATTTATTAATTACAAACATTTAGCTATTCTAAATATTTGACGATGTAATATTTGTTAAATTAATTAAGTATTTATACGTAATTAAGCTCAACTAACTTTGCGTCCCTCTGCGTTTAAATTTAAACCTTCAGTCTTTTCAGTCTTCCACACCTATCTAAAAATATGAAAAAATCCAACTACTATGACTATATTGCACAAATCTATGACCAAACACGCTGGCTAACAGAATCAGTCGCAGAGGAAGTCGCCGACTTTATTCTTAAGCTTACTTGTGCAACACCTGAGACTTCTTTTTTAGAACCAGGCGTTGGCACAGGGTTGAATGTTATTCCTCTTGTCAAACGCGGTTATTCTGTAACAGGAATTGATGCTTCTCAAGAAATGCTTGATCAGTTCCGTCAAAAATTAAATGTCACTCCTTCTAATCTGAACCTGATTCACGGTGATGCTTCGCAATTACCTTTTCCAGACAACAGTTTTGATGTTGTATTGACTGTCCACATGATCCATACTGTCTCTGATTGGAGAGTATTTTTAGACAACATTGATCGAGTACTAAAGCCTAGAGGCTTTTATCTCAATTGTCAGTGGATTACCCCACCAGCTAGAAGAGAATTTGAAGGCTATTTTCGAGACATATTGTCTAAGTATAAAGGAGCCAAGCAAGAATCCCAAAGTATTGATACAGTAATACACAAGATAGATGTAAAAGGATATTTACAGCCAAAAGGTTATGTCTCAAATTATTTAGTAGCTAGAGAATGGACAGTTAGCAATACGGTTGAGGAACTACTAAGTTTTTTCAAAGCACGAGCCTACGGTTTATGTTGGCGAGTATCAGATGAAATATTTCATCAGGTAATTAATGAATTTGAAGAATTTTGTATCAGACATTATGGCTCTTTGAAAATTACTCTTTCCTCTGATGCTAAGTTTGAAATATGGATTTACAGAGCAGTTTGATATTATATGAAATTTGTATAATCTAACAAGACCTGGAAATTAGAAGGAACATCGCAGATGGCAAACATTGCATTGATTGTCGGGGCTGGTAGTGGACTCAGTGCATCACTAGCCCGTTTGTTTACAAAAGAAGGTTTCAGCGTTGCCTTAGCAGCGCGGCAAATTGATAAGCTGAGTGAATTATCTGATGAAATTGGAGCCGTTAATTTTGCTGCTGATGCTTCTAAACCCGATCAAGTTGAACAACTGTTCAAGGATGTGGAACAAAAACTAGGAGTGCCAACGGTAGTTGTGTATAATCCTAGCTGGCGTGTTCGGGGTTCGCTAGTTGAACTTGACCCAGCAGACGTTGCCAAAACATTAGAAATTACTGCGTATGGCGGCTTTTTAGTAGCACAAGCGGCGGCAAAACGTCAGTTAGCTGTGGGTGGAGGAGCTATCTTTTTTACAGGTGCTTCCGCCAGTGTTAAGGGTTATCCTCAGTCTGCACCGTTTGCAATGGGTAAATTTGCTTTACGGGGTTTGGCTCAAAGCATTGCCCGTGAATTGGCTCCTCAGAATATCCATGTAGCGCATTTTGTGATTGATGGAGCAATTCGTTCTGCTACCCGGATAGAACCAGAGAATCAACCAGATAGTTTACTTGATCCAGATGCCATAGCCCAAACTTATCTGAGCATTCTCCGCCAACCTCGCAATGCTTGGACTTGGGAAGTGGAATTGCGTCCCTGGGTAGAAAAATTTTGATTTTCACTCTGCTCTAGATATACATAGCCAAGTAATCATTGTAGATTTCTGTATTAGTCATAACTGTGAGTTCTATTTGTTTCTGTTCTTCATTTGTGACTGAAATCCCGGATCAAGGATTAAAGGCACTCTTCTCAATCATCGCCTTGCGGCTTTCCTGCAAACTTCAACAAATCCACAGCTTTACTTCTCAACAGAATCGGTACAATTAATGTCTGGTGTCTGGGGAAATTCTTAAGATATTTACAGCTATGGTTCAAGCAACAGAACATCTTTATATCGTCAAAGACGAGCATATTCTAGGTGGTGAGCCAATTATCAAGGGAACTCGTACATCTGTTAGGGCGATCGTTGAAACTTGGCGGATGGGTGTATCTCCTGAAGAAATTCCCCAAGGTTTACCTCATTTAACCCTGGCACAAGTGTTTGATGCATTGAGTTATTACAGCGATCATCAAGATGAAATTAATGCTTATATTGAACGTAACCGAATCCCTGATGAATTGATTGATCCCTTGGTGCGAGATTTATGAGTAACTTGTTCATTCGCTAATTCACAGCGACTATATCCAGTCTTCATCCATTTGTTCTGTAGCCAACACCTCTATCAATGGCTTCAGATCAAGATACATTGTGCGATATGGATTAATAGGTGGTAAAAGCTCAGTAGGATCAGCAAACTCAAATCCTAACTTAACGTAGAAGCCAGACGCATCATAACTTGGCTCAACATCTGCATCGTAGAGCGCATCTACTGTAATGAATCTTACCCCAACAACAGGCACTACTTCTGTAATCACATAATCAATTGCCCATTCTATAGTCTTTGCACATAATTATAGCAAGTGAGAAGGCTAGATCAGCCCTTAAACAGCTGTAAGTCTTGATTGGAGAAGTTTCTGGAAAGCGAGAAGTCCGCCTTGAGTATCCCAATGTTCCTTAAACGTGGACAAATCCTCTAGCTTCATAGCATTACCGCCCCGGTAATCAAGGACTGCTGGATAATCAAATATGGCATCTGCCTTGGCTGCTACAGGTGGGTTACTGCAATCAATCGCCCATAGCACCTCAACAATGCGATAGATATTGTAATCACCTTGCCAGTCTTCACGTTCAGATTGGTGATCTAAAACTTTGACCAGATGCGTAACATACCCGTGTTGCCGAAGCAAGATTAAATCATTTCTTTCAGGTCGATTGGCATTGGCTTCATCATCTTTCCAAGCTAACTTGAATAGTTCAGAAACTTTGAATTCAGAGTAAGCATACCCACCATCAGCAGGTTTTACATTTTTAGTCCACTTGAGAGGCTGTAAATTCATTTTTTCTTTCACCAGGTTCGTCCTTATTTTATGGCTATTTATTATACAAAATACTATGTATAAATACTTTGATAAGGATGATTGTACGGAATAAGACTTGATTTTATATAAATGTTTGTGATACTCTGCCTTCAGCTATAAACTACAGTTACTCGATAAGTTATTCGTAGTTTGAGATTACACAGTGTGCATCAAATGGGAATCGCCCTCTATGCCGAAAGATTGGTACGAATGGCACGATCTCTACAACACTGAGCCAAAATTGCAGCAGCGTCTAGAAATCGTGCAGGAATATATTGCTTATAGCTTGAATGCCTTGCCAGATGGCGCTATCCGGGTAGTAAGTGTTTGCGCGGGTGATGGGCGAGATTTACTAGGAACTTTAAAAAATCACCCTCGTGCAAAAGATGTATATGCAAGACTTGTAGAACTCAACCCCCAGTTAGTTGAACGGGGACGAGCAACTATAGAATCATTGGGTTTGACAAAGCAAATTGAGCTTATCAATGGTGATGCAACTCTCGCCACTAACTATGTAGGAGCAGTACCAGCAGATATTGTGATTGTGTGTGGTGTCTTTGGCAATCTTCAGGAAACTGAACTCAATCGCTTACTAGATAACCTGAGTTTTCTGAGTAAACCGGGTGCTTTTGTCATTTGGACTCGTGGACACTCCAACGGTATTACCTACTCTGACAATGTGCGGAAAATTTTGATTGCATCTGGATTTGAGGAAGTAAATTTCAAACTCACGGCTACAGGAGACATGGGTGTAGGTATTCATCGTTACCTGGGTGAAAACTTACCTCAACCCAAAGAGCAACAGTTATTTGTGTTTTCCGGCGTTCCTAGTAAAGCGAGGTAAAAAATGTCTATTCAAAACACAGTATCGAGTTGGGAAGAAGTTTTAGAAACTGCTAGAAAAAATACCTCTGCGCGTCGGGTAAAGAGGACAGGACAATCTCCTTCTACTGCACCAATACCCAGCAGTTTACATAAACTTCCCCCAAACACAGAACCACCAGTCCTGCTTTATCGAGATACTAATTCTTGGTGTCCTTTCTGTGAGAGAGTTTGGTTTGCTCTAGAAGAAAAGGAAATTCCCTTTGCAACGGAGTTTATTGATTTAACTAATAAACCCAAATGGTACACTGACCTAGTTCCCACAACCCTTGTGCCAGCAGCAAAAATTGAGGGAGAGTTAGTATACGAATCTAAAGATATTCTCTTAGCTTTAGAAGAAAGGTTTCCACATCCTGCATTATTGCCTGAGAATCCAGAGGAAAACGTTGTTGCTAGGCAGTTAGTTGAGGAGGCTGAGACTAACGGTTTTAGAGAGATTGCGTACAAATTCTTGAGAGAAGCACCTGTAGATGCTGATGAGTTGGCAAACTTACAAGCAGCATTTGAGGCTAAATTAGATGAACTTGAGCAAGCTTTGGCTAAATATCCTGGCCCTTACTTTGTAAGTACGTTTAGCTTAGTTGACATTCTATATAGCCCCCATCTAGATAGATTAGCGGCTAATTTACCTGTATATCGAGGATATCACCTCAAAAGAAATTCTCGCTTTCCTCGCATTAATGCTTGGTTTGATGCACTTAATCAGCGTCCTGCTTATCACAGAGTGAAATCGGATAATATCACCAACAATTTACTGTTGCGTCGCAGATGGGGTGTTGAACCGATCGCCAATCCTTTACCTCTGGATGTGGCAGATAGTGAGAAAATTCAATATCGTGCAGAAGCCGCTGAGAGATTGAGCGATAATCGGGAAGTTGCGATCGCAGATGTTATCAAAAATTCTGGAGTCCAAGCTTTAGCCGCAGATGGTGACTTTAGCACAGTTAAGGACGCTGTTGATTTTCACCTGCGACAACTGGCTGATTATCTGATTCATGGCAATGGTGCAACTTTACCGGGTGGAAGGACTGGTGGTAAAAATAGCAGCATTGATCCTATCTTCGCTGCTGTGGGTGCTATTACTTTCGCATATTTGAGAAATCGCATCTGCGCCCCCCGTGATATGAGTGCTGGTGCAGCAACGGCGTTTCGGGCTGCGATCGATAAATTGTTGACTTCTGTTTATTGATATGAATTGTCTCACGCAGAGACGCAAAGGCGCAGAGTGAGAGATGCAAGGAGGAAATAATTGCTAACAGTCCATAGTGAAAATGAACTACAATTATCTGCTGATGTACTGGTAATTGGTGGTGGCCCTGCCGCAGCATGGGCAGCGTGGGCAGCCGCATCCCAAGATGTCAAAGTCATCATTGCTGATAAAGGTTTTCTGGGTACAAGTGGTGCAGCGGCGGCTAGTGGTAACGGCATCATGGCCCCTTCTCCAGAGAATTGGGAAAAAGTTTTATTGGAGCGTTATCGCGTAGGAAAAAACCTCGCTAACTCACGTTGGATCGAGCGTGTTATCGAAAAAACTTGGCTGAGTTTGCCCCTAGTGGAAAGTTGGGGCTATCGTTTCCCTAAAGAAGATGGGGAATCTGTGCGTCAGAGTTATTATGGCCCTGAATATATGCGGGTACTCCGCAAAAACCTTTTGCGTGTTGGTGTGCAGATTCTTGACCAAAGTCCGGCTCTAGAGCTTTTATTGGCTGACGACGGCTCAGTAGCGGGAGCAAGAGGTGTGCAGAGGCAACATCATCGTACCTATACCGTTCGCGCTGGTGCAGTAGTCTTAGCGAATGGCGGTTGTGCATTCTTGAGTAAAGCATTAGGTTGCAATACAAATACAGGTGATGGATTATTGATGGCAGTGGAAGCTGGTGGGGAACTTTCTAGTATGGAAGCTTCTAATCACTATGCGATTTCGACGACTTTCAATGCGACTGTAACCAGGGGTGTTCCCTTTGGTTGGGCTAGTTATAGCGATGAAGCAGGCAATGATCTGGGTGGCTATATCAATGGTCGTCGCGATCCATCGTTCCTCCCTAAAGCCCTCTTGAAAGGCCCCGTTTATGCTCGTTTGGATCGAGCCACACCGGAAGTTAAAGCAGTGATTGAAAAGTCTCATTTCATCGCTTTTCTACCCTATACCAAAGCTGGTATTGACCCATATACAGAACGAGTACCTGTGACACTTGTTTTGGAGGGTACAGTTCGTGGTACTGGTGGGATTCGGATTGTGAATGATGATTGCGCTACAAAAGTTCCTGGCCTCTACGCTGCCGGTGATGCTGCATCACGGGAGTTTTTAGCCGGTTTAGCTTCTGGGGGTGGTGGCCCCAATGCTGCCTGGGCAATCTCCACAGGGCAATGGGCTGGAGTTGGAGCAGCGAACTTTGCTAAGAGTCTGGGCGCTCATGCAAATGAACGGGTTGCGCGTCCTGCTGGTCAAGTGGGATTGGGATCATCGCAATCTCGCACTTCTGAAACATTCGATAGTGAAGCGATCGTGCGCGGTGTACAAGCTGAGATGTTCCCGTTGGAGAAGAATTACTTGCGTTCTGAACAGGGACTTTTGGATTCTCTCGCTAAATTAGAGAAACTATGGGAGCAAGTACAAGGGAACCCGAAACAAGATAGTGTGCGCGATGTGGAATTTTCTCGTCGAGCCGCTGCTTTGACGGCTGTAGCACGATGGGCATATTTTAGCGCGTTACATCGCACGGAAACGCGCAGCGAACATATTCGTGTGGACTATCCCGAAACCGATCCAAATCAGCGTTATTATCAAGCAACAGGTGGCTTAGATAAGCTTTGGGTGAGGCGTGATTGGATTACGGATGCTCCTGCTACACCACCAGTACAAACCACTCAAACCACACCTACTGTATCAAAGTTGTAGCAGGAGCATATCATGATCGAGCTTGTCAGCCATAAACTCTGTATTAATTGCAATTTGTGCGTCCAAGTGTGTCCTACCAACGTCTTTGACTCCGTACCTAATCAACCACCTGCGATCGCCCGCAAGGAAGACTGTCAAACTTGTTTCATGTGTGAGGCATATTGCCCTGCGGATGCACTCTATGTTGCGCCTGAATCTCATACCAGTGTTGCAGTCAATGAGGATGATTTAATTGAAAGTGGCATCATGGGTGAATATCGTAGCCTCTTGGGTTGGGGATATGGCAGAAAAAACAATAGTGAATTGGATACGGCTCATAAACTGCGACAATTACCGCGTCCTTATCAAAGTTAATTTGGGGATTGGGGACTGGGCTTTTATTCAGCACTTTCAAGCACTTTTTGGCGTAGTTCTGGAAATACTTTGGAAACTTTATTCAAGAGATATTCGCCATAAGTGCCGCAAAATTCGTGAACACTGGCTTTATCCCAGCGATCGCTTTTATCATCATTCACTACTACATCCTTCAATTCAATGGGTTTGACTTCAACGTTGAAATTGGGATCAAAGAAAAACGGGAAAGAAAGTCGATGACTTGTTGATAAGTTCTGAACGCGGTGGGGTGTTGAGCGATACAGCCCTTGAGTCATGCGATCGAGCATATCCCCAATGTTGCATACGAATGAACCAGGAATAGGAGGTGCATCTATCCAACCAGACTTGGACTTGATTTGTAATCCACCGATATTATCTTGCTTGAGGATAGTTAATACACCATAATCTGTATGTTCGCCAACACCCCATGCAGATTGAGATGATGAATTAGGAGGGTAATTAAAAATCCGAAATAATCTCAATGGGTCTTTGGTATAACGGTCTGCAAAATAGGACTTTTCTAAACCTAGACTTAAAGCAATACCAGCCATCAGGATATGTCCGAGTTGAGTCATTGAGTCTATATAATCCAGTACTGTTTCCCTAAATTGGGGAATGTTGGATGGAAAAAGATTGCGACCGTGCATTGGTATACCGGCTTTCACAAGTGGGTGATTTTCTTCTAGTTCTGCACCAAAATAAATACCTTCTTTTAAGTCTGGTTTACCTGATGTTAACTCGTTACCCACGGGGAAATATCCTCGCCATGCTCTACCACCAATAGCCATACGTATTTTCAATTTAGTTTCTACATCTTGCGCGAAGAACTGTTGACTGAGATTTTCTAGTTTCTGTTGTAGTTGTTCATCAATTCCATGTCCAACAATATAGAAGAATCCGTAATCTTGGCACGCTTGCCTAATTTGGTCTGCCACTTCTTTACAAGAGTTGCTAGTTTGGCGAATTAGCGCACTAATATCAATTATGGGAACTTGTGAAAACTCTTTATCTACATCTTGTAAGATTATCATGCTCAGGTTCTCCTAGTTGTGCGTAGACTAATATCTAGGCTATACAGAAAATTATATCGATAACTATAATGTTGGGTATGGCGATCGCTAACTTTAGTCAGGTGCTTAGACAAAGTATTTTGAGTACAAGTTTTTAAACTTTATTTATAAATCCGGTAATTTGATATCCATATCGTAGTATGATCTAAATCATTCTCATTCTTTCTGTAAAAAACAATAAGTTACTGAACGATGAGTAATTTATTGTCTAATATCAATTGCGTAAAATCTTGTTAATTTAATAACAAACATAATCCAGGAATATGCAGTATAATCAACTAGGTAATAGTGACCTAAAAGTTTCCGAAATTTGCCTCGGCACAATGACCTATGGGCGACAAAATAGTATAGAAGAAGCCCATCAGCAGCTAGATTATGCGATTAATCAAGGAATTAATTTTATAGATGCGGCTGAAATGTACCCCGTACCACCCAGTGAAGAAACCTATGGTTTAACCGAAACTTATATTGGAGAATGGTTAAAGCATCAACAGCGAGATAAATTAATAATTGCTACTAAAATTGCGGGGCCTGGTCGCGGCTTTAAATGGTTACGTGGTGGTGCGGAAGGAATTGAACGAAACAATATCAAACAAGCAATAGATGATAGTCTTGCAAGATTACAGACAGACTATATTGATTTATACCAAATCCATTGGCCCGACCGTTATGTTCCTCGTTTCGGGCAAACAGTTTTTGACCCCAAACAGGTAAAGGAAACAGTTCCCATTGCCGAACAACTGGAAGTTTTTGCTGATGTAATTAAAGCAGGTAAAATCCGTTATGTCGGGTTAAGTAATGAAACACCTTGGGGCGTTGTACAATTTAGTCAAGCAGCAAAACAATTAGGATTACCTAAAGTTGCTTCCATCCAAAATGCTTATAATTTACTTAATCGAGTTTTTGATGGCGCACTTGCAGAAACAGTTTATTACGAAAACATTCCTTTACTAGCTTATAGTCCTTTAGGATTTGGCTATTTAACTGGTAAATACCTCAACGGTAAACCAGAAAAAACCAGAGTGACTTTGTTTGAAAACTTTGGTCAGCGTTATTTAAAACCAAATGTGCAAGAAGCAGTAGCAGCTTATGTAGAAATAGCTAAACGTCATCAATTGAGTCCTGCACAATTAGCGATCGCATTTGTGCGGAGTCGTTGGTTTGTCGCTAGTACGATTATTGGTGCTACCACACTCGAACAACTCAAAGAGAATATAGAAAGTATCAATGTAGTTCTCGACAAAGATATTTTGGCAGAAATAGACATAGTTCATACTCAATCTCCAAATCCAGCACCTTAATTGAAAATTAAAAGTAGGTTGGGTTAAGAGGTTGTTTGAAAAGTGTTTCGCTGTGACTTTAGGCACTTTAGATCCCCCCTAGCCCCCTTAAAAAAGGGGGGAACCAGAGTCAAAGTCCCCCTTTTTAAGGGGGATTTAGGGGGATCAAGATATATGCAACTTCACATTAAATTGGTATTAGGGGGATCTAAAACTTTTGATACCGACAAGAGGACTTTTCAAACATCCTCTAAGCGCAGTGCAACCCAACAAATCAATGCCAATTTTGGGTTTGAAAACAGTTTCTAATCCCTATATCCACTTAAAATTATGACGATCGCAACAGCATCAGTTGATCAAAATACTATTCGTCGCCGTGGTACTGGTTTAAGAGCTTATAATCCTGACAAAGCATTCAAGGGATATACACTTTTTACACCACTTACAGGTAAGGGAGAAGTATATCTTCTGAATCTAGAAGGAGAAGTAGTACATCAATGGAATTTGCCATATTCACCGGGTTTATATGGTTATCTTTTACCCAATGGCAACCTTTTTTATAATGGCAAGACGCTAGATATTCCGCCACATTTTCCTTTGTGGGCTGCCTTTAAAGGCGGCGTTGTCTTAGAAGCAGATCCCAAGGGAAATATTATTTGGGAATATAAACATCCAGATCATCATCACGACGGCCGGAGACTACGCAACGGGAACACGATTTTATTAGCTATTGAAAAGATACCTCAGTCTTTGATTCCCCGTATCAAAGGCGGTGTAGCAGGAACAGAAGCAGACGGTGATATCTATGCTGATGTACTTTATGAAGTTACTCCTGGGGGTGAAATTGTTTGGACTTGGCACGCCCATGAACACTTAGATCCAGATATTTTTACTATCACTCCCCAGGATCAACGACATGAATGGACTCATGGCAATACTGTAGGCGAACTCGCTGATGGCAATATTATAGTCAGCTTCCGCAACATCTCCACCGTCGCAATTATCGATCGCAACACAGGAGAGATTATCTGGACACTTGGAGACGACATCTTAGCACAGCAACACTTTCCTAACGAATTAGCTAACGGCAATATCCTAATTTTTGACAATGGCGCACATCGCCGTCACACTGCGCTAAATTTCTCTCGTGTGATTGAAGTTAACCGTCAAACGAAAGAAATAGTTTGGCAATACAGTGACAACCCACCTCAAAATTTCTTCAGTTCTTATATATCAGGCGCACAGCGTCTAGCGAATGGCAACACTTTAATTACAGAAGGTGCTTTCGGTCGCATATTTGAGGTGACAGTTACAGGAGAGATTGTTTGGGAATATGTCAATCCTCACTTTGCGGCGAGGAATCTGGGTGAGAAGTCAGCAGTAGCTAGTGGGGAGCAAAATTCAGTCTTCCGTGCTTTTCGTTATGCGCCTGAAGAAGTGCCTTGGCTCTAGTTCAATTTTAGATTTTGGTGAGGCAGTGCGGTCTTGGGGGTTTCCCCCATGAGCAACTGCCGAACCCGAAGGGATTAAATTGAATTAATTTCCAAAGCTAATAAACCAATCCTATTCATAGAGGAATATCAACATGGCTGAAATCAAGATATATAGTGCGGTTGTTTGCCCTTATGCTCACCGTTCGCGTTTGGTATTGCAAGAAAAAGGCATCGAATTTGACTTGATTGAGATTAATTTGCAGAACAAGCCGGAGGGATTTACAGATATTTCTCCTTATGGAAAAGTGCCTGCACTTGTACATAATAATCACCGAGTTTGGGAATCGGCAGTAATTAACGAATATCTCAACGAAGTATTTCCAAATCCGCCGCTTTTACCTAGCAGTTCCATTGCTAAAGCACAAGCTCGAATCTGGATTGATTTTGCTAATACTCGATTCGTTCCGGCTTTTTCTACTCTCTTGCGTAGTCCTGATATCCAACAGCAAGAAGCAGCTAAACAAGAACTATATAAACATCTGGAATTTATCGAGAATGAAGCTTTTGGGAAGTTATCAGGAGACGGCCCTTACTGGTTTGGCGAATCCGTTAGTCTGGTTGATTTCACCTTTTATCCCTGGTTTGAGCGTTGGGCTGCACTGAAGCACCATCGAGGCTTTGCACTACCAGAAGAATTTACTCGTTTACGTCAGTGGAAAAAGGCTTTAAAACAACGTGATTCTGTAGTGGCGATCGCTAATAGTAAGGAGTTTTACATAGAGCGATATGCTAGATTTGCTACCCCTGTTGCTGTCTAATACTACTTTTTGGTAGTCACAAGAATTGTATCTTTCCCTAAGTTTTCGCCGCCCAAAATCTTTTTGAGCGGCGAAAAACTAAAGATACTGGAGAAACTATGAATTTAGGTATAATCGCAAGTCTGCTATAAATTGGGCAACTTGATCCTGGCGGAAAATTAGCTAGATAGTAGTGAATCTTCTGTCACCAAGCTTGATCTGCGGAAATAGGAAGCAGAATTGAGTCCCATTGCGTTGCAATGTTGAGCGCACTTGCGGCAAATAGTGGCACAGAACATCATTGTGGCATCGCTGCTCATTTGTTCACAAGCTAGGGCGGTGCGATCGCAAATTTGGGCGCACAAACTACAGGTGTTTCCCATAAACTCAGAACCGTCATTAATCATGTTGACGCACATCATGCACATTTCTGCACAGTCCCGCAACATGGACATCATAGCCATATCCATGTATTTACCACCCTGACTCTTGCAGTATTTGAGGGTATCAATGCAAGTAGTTTGGCATTCAATAGAGATTTGTTTGCAAGCTTCCATTTCAGTGAATATAGATTCGGTTGTCATCATAGAAATAGTCTCCTTGTTGTCGCCGTTAGTGGTGTGGCTGACTTAATTAGCAAGGTAAAACTTTATTTTTGAGAAATCAATAGATTCTGGAGTTCTAGCAATTTGAAGGCCCATATACCTATATACTTGACGTAAATTAAGCGGCTTTTCATATTTAATTGGGAGCTATTTGACTAAAATCCTTATTTATTAAGGGCTGAGACTCTTTTGTTAGTTATAGCGAATTACTTAATATCTAGAATTGACTGTCGGTTTATTTGATTTGTCTGCCTACTAGATCGAAAAACAGTTGAAAGATAATACCCTTTTATTTCCTAGCGTATAAACCGTCAAAGCTTTGTCAACTAAAGATTATAGCTATATCCATCATTGAAACAACTCATTAGTTGAAAAAACGCTATGAGTACATTTTCTTATATTTCAGTAATATTAAATTTTCATGACTTTATTAAGCCATAGTTCATCATGCAGTGGTGGTTTGCAGTTCCTACAAGTCGGCACAGCCACCCAACGGACTGCTTACTGCGCCTCTAGATGAGGCAAATTCATATTTACACTCAGCAACCCTGATTTTTTTGACAAAATGTACTTGCCTTTTACAGGCAATCATGCAACACTGCTATATTAGCAAAAATCTACTAAATACCTACCAATTTACAGTACTTTGTTTAAGCTTATCTTGCCACTACCAGGATAGTTATTTTGTAAAAGTGCTTGCTCGGTAAGGATTTAAGATTAAGCAGACTCAACAGAACTTAAGGAGAAGCAGTGTTAATTCAAAAATGTTGTTGCCCATCTAACTAAAAAATCACTGATTTAAGCTCTTACTCTCTGCGCGAGACTAGCTCATATTTTCAATCAGCAATGTCAAGGATTAAATCTTGGGAATTGGGCGAACTATACCTCCTCGTGTCGCAACTGAATCCTAACTTCAGCGTGTTCCAATTCCCATTTCCTCATCCATACTCACCACAAGGAGAAAATAGATAATGGTGCAACTATTAGTTAAACAAGAATCCAAACATTGGATTCTTGTTGCTACTTGTTTATCTACGGAATTGGCAGCCACCGCAGTGGAAAAAGATAACAAGGCAGGGCTGCCAGATATAGAAATCCAACGGTTGCGACCTTAATTCCTTTTTTTCAATTGCGGATGTAGTTAAGTAAATAGATCAAATCTCATGCATTCGCCATTAGGCGGCAATACAGTTCAGATAAAACCAAAAAACTTGTAGAGACGGCGATTTATCGCGTCTCCAAAACCCAAAATTTTGTACCATTACCCCTTAACCCAAGCGTATTGCATTAGGCGGTAGCGTTGCGTAGCAAAGAGTAAGCGCAGAAATTTTTCATTTAACAACTTGTTTGATAATTAGAGGTAAATTAATTCATGAAAGATTTCAGAAAACAAATTGCATTCTGGAAAAACCAACACATCACTCGTCGTCACGCCTTATTTGCTTTTGGTTACAGTTTAGTACTTACCACAGTATTTAGTTGCAGTAATTCACCAAATAATTCTCAGCAACAATCAGCTTCATCGGCTTCTAATGTAGCTAATAGTAATACTACTACCAATAAAGTAATTAGAATTGTCCGATCTAAACAACTTACTGCCCTAGCCGTCTTAGAAGAAAAAGGTATTCTAGCAGAACGATTAAAACCTTTAGGATATAGGGTAGAGTGGCCAGAATTTGCTGCCGGGCCACAACAATTAGAAGCTTTAAATGCAGGCGCACTTGATATTGCCTCTACAGCCGAATCTCCTCCTGTTTTCTCTCAAGCAGCCGGCGCACCTCTTGTATATCTAGCAGCTAACTCTTCTGATGGCCAAGCAGTTTCACTGTTAGTTCCTAAAAACTCTCCTATTCAAAGTGTCAAAGATTTAAAAGGAAAAAAAGTAGCTTTTCAAAAAGCATCAATTGGTCATTATCTTATACTTCGAGCCTTAGAAAAAGAAGGTTTAAAGCTTAGTGATATAGAATCAATCGGTCTAGCGCCTCCAGATGCTAATGTGGCATTTAGTCAAGGTAAAGTAGACGCTTGGTTTATTTGGGAACCATTTGTTACAAGAAATGTCCAAAATAACACGGCACGGATTTTAACTGATGGTGGTAACGGCTTGCGAGATACTAACAACTTTATATCCACAAACCGCAAATTCTATCAAGAAAATCGAGAAGCCATCAAGGTTTTTTTAGAAGAAGTGCAAAAAGCCCAAAATTGGTCTAAGAATAATCCTAAAGAAATCTCCCAATTGCTCTCTGCAATAACTCAACTTGATCCACCAACATTAGAGATTATGCACAAAAAGTATGATTTTACGCTTATACCAATTACCGAAAAAATAATTAATAAACAACAAGAAGTTGCAGATAAATGGTACAGCCTGGGACTGATACCTAAGAAGGTAAATGTGAGAGATGGCTTCTTGACTCCTGAAGAATATGCCGAAATCACTCCTCAAGAAGTGCTTACAAAACAATAATATTTGGGGCATGAATTACTAGTTTTTATTTGTAAATTGTGGAAAATTTTAATAGCTGATTATGTCTACACTCACCTTAACTAACTTTCAAATTACTCCCATTAATGCACCTCTAGGTGCTGTAGTCACTGGACTTGATGCTAGTCAACCGATTAAACCTGAAGTTATCTTACAACTGAAACAAACATTACTTGAACACCAGATCCTTATCTTCAAAAATCAAAACCTGACTGATGAGCAATTCTTAAACTTTGCTTTTCATTTTGGTTCTCTATTTGTCCCGCCAGATGACATCCCAGTTCTTGCTTCTCAGCCAGGAGTCACACCCGTAATAATTCCCGTTTCTAATGTTGATGGTGGCTATACTGGAACTGGTGAACTAACTTTTCATTCTGATCATAAGTGGACTCCTTATCCTTCTAGTGGTTCTTTACTCTATGCTTTGGAAATACCCAATGAAGGTGGAGATACTTACTGGTTAAATTTGAATTTGGCTTATGAAACTTTGGATGAATCTATCAAGCGGCGAATTGCAGATTTGCAGTTGATTACATACAATCCCTTTTTAAATAAACCAAATATACCTCGTTCTAAATACCGTTTAGACAACAGTATTCCCCTAATTAGCCCTGTATTTCCTCACCCACTAGTACGGACACATCCAGAAAGTGGGAAAAAGATTTTATATTTAGATTACGCCACAGAAGTAGAAATTGTTGGTCTAGATCCGCAAGAAGGATTTGAATTAATTGAACAGCTGCGATCGCATTTACATCAACCTCGGTTTTATTATCAACATAAATGGTCTGTAGGCGATATTGTCTATTGGGATAATCAAGCAACTTTGCATTATCGTCAAGCATTTGATCCCAATCAACGCCGGGTGATGAAACGGATAAGTTTAGCGGGTAGCCGTCCATTTTGAGTAAAAATCCCATTTATTTGAAAAAATAAGTTGAGATAGAATAACCCTGGTTTATTGAATAAACCGGGGTTTTGTACTTTATGACGATTTAAGTTTTATTGATTGAGAATATATGAATTTTATCGAACAGAATTCAGGAGTCAGGAGTCAGAATTCAGTTGGGTATTCTTTGCGAGTGGCGGATAGCGCAGCGTTAGCGACGCAGGAGCGTCTGAATAGCCGGGTTTAAGACCCCCACCAAATCTACGATTTGGTGGTCAATAAGACCTGCGCCGGTCTGAATCCCCGACTGATTTATTCTGACTGCTGTTAGCGGTAGCGGTGCGTTTAGCCCATTCTGACTTCTGAATTCTGACTTCTGAATTCTTCTTCAACTCCAAAATTATTAACGTTAATTATTCAGATTTTTTGACGAACTTAGATTATATATATTATAATCTACGTTAAGAATATCGAATTACCGTTCTTTGCTTTGATTGAAGGCAGAAATAGAAATGGCATTAGCTCAACACATCAATATCCAAGACGCTAAAAAAGTAAATGATTATTTTTTGTGGAAGATATTACTACTTGGTATAGATTTTTTAAAGCAGCTATGGTGGCACACTAAAGCATACACAACAGTTTTGGGTATTATGTCGTTGACCTTTGCCAGTCTCGGATTTTTATACATACATTATTTATCTGGAAAAAATTTAAGTCGATTTATTCAACATAAAACTGTTTTAGAACAAAAATGACTATATATAAAAGATTGCACATTACATCTTATCTGGCTCCCAATTGGTTTGAATTTTATCAGGCGATTGCAGCTTATTTAGGTCGTGTTTTAAGAGTAGAATTCCAACTACAACAAGGTGAATATGATCCCCTAGAAGATGATCTATTGTTTCAAGACCAGATAGATTTAGCTTTTATTTGTGGATTGCCACTAATTCGCTATAGTCAAATAGTTTCAAACCAATTTCAGACTTTAGTTGCGCCAGTAATGCAATCATCACGATATAGCAACTGCCCTGTTTACTATGCAGATGTTATTGTCAATGCTAATAGTTATATCAAAAAGTTTACAGATTTAGCAGGAAAAACATTTTGTTATAATGACCTGGGTTCTAATAGTGGTTATAATTTACTTTCTCATAGATTAGTTCAAGAAAAATATCCTGAAAATTTCTTTAGCAAAACGCTACAATCAGGTTCGCATCAGCGTTCAATTCGCTGGATAGTTGAGGGATTAGCAGATTGTACAGCGATTGATAGCGTGGTACTAGAACAGGAATTAAAGGATTTTCCTGAATTATCACAGCATTTGCGTGTGGTGGAAGTGCTGGGGCCTTCTCCAATGCCACCATTGGTAGTAGCACAGCGTCTAGGTATATCTTTAATTCAGCAAATGCAGTTGGCATTACTCCAACCAGATGCAGAGTTGCAAAGAGTAATGAAACAGTTCGGAGTTAGACGTTTTGCCGCAGTGAGATTGGAAGATTATCAGATGTTATATCAGATTTATAAAGACCGCTCTTGTGTTAGCTTGTCTAAGTAAGAAATAAAAGAAAAGCTCAAGCAGAGGCACAAAGAGAAGGAGACAGGTTCTCAATTATCTATCTCCCAATCTTCAGTAAACAAATTATTAACGCGCTTGAACTCCCTGGTGTTATGGGTGACAAGGGTTAAGTTATTTGTCAGTGCAATAGCGGCAATTTGTAAATCATAAGCTCCAATTGGAGTGCCTAATGCTTCTAGTTGAGAGCGAATCGTTCCAAAACTCATTGCTGCTAGGTCGTCAAAGGTTAATGATATAGATTGTGCTAAAAATTCTTGTTGTAATGTAAGATTACGTACTGGATTGGCACTTTTCATTGCACCATAAAATAGTTCAGCTTTGACGATTGAACAAACGGCAATATCTTTAGTTGCAGTGGATTCTAGTTTCTGTTTTAAGGTGGAATTTTTTCCACGCATATAAATAATGCAAGTGTTAGTATCTAGCAGGAATTTCACAGGATGGGTTCACGTTCTTGTTGTTGTCCTTGGGGATGGCGAAAGAATGTTTCATCTTGGATACATCCATAAAATTGAGTCAGAGGATATTCTGGGGTTTCAGTTTTGGTTTCTGGTTGTAAAGACTCAATCAGGGTTTTTAGTAATACCAAACCTCGGTTAATATCTAATTCTTCAGTGAGTTCAGCCAAAGGAGATTCACGGAAAAAGTCTGAGAGTTTGCTTGGTTGATCTGGGTGGGCGTTGTTATTGTGTGTGGTCAAGCTTTGAGCGAGAAGTTGGATAATATACAGTTTATCATTGGGCGAAAGCTGAAGAAGTTGTTGTTCGAGTTCTTGGATAGCCATGATGAGGGTGTGGAGGATAATTTTATTTTGCACTAGTTTTTAAGACACGGCATAATTCCAACTCTGCTGTTGTGCCGACAATACTGCATCTTGATAAACTTGCCCAAATAATACTCGCTGTGCATGACTCCCTCCAATCTCATGCAAGCGTGGTAAAACAGGTTTCAGTTCTGCAACAGTTGTGTTGAAATCGCCTTTGGCATGAGCTACCATTCCTCTAGCTGCGGGAATTGCTAACTCTACCCAACTCCGTCGCAGAAAAGGATTAATACTCAAAGTGTGATACTGCATACTCTGAAGCATTTGGTTCACCCAATCATGGTGTCCGGCTTTGGCAAGGGCATAGACATAATGCAAATCCTGAAATGGTAATGCGTGTTCATCAATCCGGCTGTAAAGATAAGGACTAATGCCTTGCCAACGGTTCTCCACATTTACACCGCGCAATTCTAGGCGCAATAATAATGAAATTGCTCCTACTTGGTCTTTAGGAGATTGTTTGTTAGCACGTTCCCAAATATGCGTATCGTAGAGTTTGAGAACTTTTTGGTAGTTTTCTAACTGCAAATAATATAGTGCAATGTGCCACCAGTTATGAGTGTAGAGCATGGAGTTGCAGTTTTCCCAGGTATCTGCAAAACTCTCCATCCAAGCTATTCCCTCATCGACTCTTCCCTGAGTTTCCATGACATGAGCTAAAGCATGATGCGCCCAAGGATCATATCTATTCAATGCGATCGCTTGACGAGCTATCTTTTCTGCTGCTTGGAGTTGGTGACATTGTTCTAATCCAAAGGCCACCATGCCATATAAATAATGTTGTTGAGGATTGCTAGGTAAAACCTTCTGGGCAATTTCTAGTAATTTTTCTTTATTGCCTGTATAAAAATAGTGATACTGTCCTTGCTGCACAGAAATCAAATCACGGGGAAATTGATTGGCAATCTCTTCATGAGTGGCGATCGCTACATCAATTTCTTGATTTGCCCAAGCTAAAATCGCTTGCACATATAACTTTTCTCTAGCAGTAATTTTAGTGTAATGCTGTTGTGCAGTTTGCAGATATGGTTGGGCTTGCTGCCAAGCTTTGCGATTTTCTTGGGTGAGATAATAAGCAGCCGCATAAGCATGAGCTAATGCACAAGTAGGATCTGCTGCAATTGCTTGTAAAATTGCTGTTTCTGCATCTTTACCATAACCAAGCATCTGATCGATAAAACGGTTAATGGCTGCTTTCGCATCGGCTGAATCTGTTGTAACTACTAGTCCTTGTGCATCTTTAAGCATGATTAATTCTGTGCAGCAAGATTTGTGAAGCAAACTATAAACTACGGCAAGTCTATAGGAATAATGTAATTTCAAGCTCAAGTATGTCATAGCCACCACAAAACCGCAAGCATTAAACCACTAAAACTCTACCGACTAACAGTATTTAGTTTTGTAAAGGTATTGCTTTGCTTGACTGGCTGTGCGATAGTCTAAAAGTGAATTAAATAATACGGTAAATTGACAAAATTACCGTACTTTAAGTCCAGGAAATATTGCAGCTACTCTGACATAGATATCATGCAGCTACTTTGGTTTATTCCAACTCACGGTGAAGGGCGCTATCTTGGTACTGCCATAGGTGGGCGGGCAGTCAACTTTGATTACTGGCGGCAGATTGCCCAAGCAGTAGATCATTTAGGTTTTACAGGGGCATTACTACCTACAGGCCGTTCATGTGAAGATGCCTGGATTTTGGCATCAACTTTGGTGACACACACCAAGCGGATGAAGTTTTTGGTGGCTATTCGTCCGGGGTTGATGTCGCCGGGAGTAGCAGCACGAATGGCAGCAACCTTTGATCGCATTTCTGGTGGAAGGTTGTTGATTAACGTCGTCACCGGTGGCGATCCGGTGGAATTGGCGGGAGATGGATTGCATCTTTCCCATGACGATCGCTACAGATTAACAGATGAATTTTTGGCAGTGTGGCGAGAGATTGCATCTGGAGAAACTGCCGACTTCCAGGGAAATCATCTGAATATCCAAAGTGGTAAGCTATTATTTCCCACAATCCAGAAACCTCATCCGCCTCTGTGGTTTGGAGGTTCTTCCCCAATTGCTCAAGAAATTGCAGCCAAACACGTAGATGTATATTTAACTTGGGGCGAACCACCAGAACAAGTTGCCCAAAAGATTGCCTCTGTACGTCGGTTAGCAGCAGCCCAAGGGAGAACATTACGTTTTGGGATTCGTCTCCACGTGATTGTGCGAGAGACAGAAAGCCAAGCCTGGGATGCAGCGAACGATTTGATTCGCTACGTAGATGAAGATGCGATCGCCAAAACGCAACAAGCTTACGCCCGCATGGATTCCGAAGGACAACGCCGGATGAAAGAATTACACAACGGCTCTCGTGAAGCCTTAGAAATTAGCCCGAATTTATGGGCAGGAATCGGTTTAGTCCGTGGTGGTGCTGGCACAGCTTTAGTAGGCGATCCTGATACCGTTGCTCAGAGAATGCTGGAATATCAAGAAATAGGTATCGATACCTTTATCTTCTCTGGTTATCCCCACCTAGAAGAAGCATATCGGGTAGCAGAATTACTTTTCCCTCGTTTACCCCTAGACAATCAGCCAACACTAGAACCCCAACTATTAAGTCCCTTTGGCGAAGTTGTAGCCAACCAAGAATTCCCCAAACAACAAATCGCCACCGTAGATTAAAAAACACTCCGCCTTCAAGTACCTCTGCGTTTAAAATCCCAAAAGGTTTAATTACCATGACAAATATATTAGCGTAGACGCAAAGCGGCTTGCCGTAGGCATCGCCGGCAGTCCCTCTCACCCTTCCAGAACCTACACCATTCTCGAACACGCTGCCAAAACCCTATCACAGCAAGAATTATAGCAGTAGCCACATAGGTTAGGACATTTTGAAAACCCCAAGGCTAGGAATAGTAATACTTTTACCTCCTGCCTCCTGCCTCCTGCCTCCTGCCTCCTGCTATAAATCTAGAGCACATAAACAAAGCTGTCAGTGACAAGCTACCGATTTTTTGTGATCTAGCTATTTTAGGGTCTGCTGAATAATGATAAAACGTTGATTTCTCAATGTTTTGGGGCTATTTTTGTAGAAACAGGTGCAAGTAAATTGGGGTATCAGGCTGAAAAATTTTGCATTTCTAATGGATTCGGTCACAAAAAAACACCAAAAATCACGATGAAACTATTGCCTGTTGCCTATTCCCTATTGCCTACCCCAGCCATCAGACTTTTTCAGCAAGCCCTATTTTAGATATTGTTAAATTAATTTGTTCGCCAGAATTTTCTGGTAAGTTTGGATTGTTTGCCTTGCGATCGCATCCCAGCTAAAATTTTCCAAGGCATATTTTTGGGCATTTAATCCCCGTCGTTGGCGTTCTGCGGGATTTTGCAAAGCTTCTTGCAGTAACTCTATCAATGCTTGGACATCTGTTGCGCCCACCCAACCCGACTCACTATCACGAATCTGTTGACAAATATGCACTTGATCAGAAATGACAACGGGTACACCTGCTACCATCGCTTCAGCTACAGCAATCCCAAAATTTTCATAGTAGGAAGGCAAGACAAATAAATCAGCAGCTTGTAGTAAACTGACTTTGAGTTCACCAGTGACAAAGCCAGTAATTGTAGTGTGCGATCGCAGTGGTGAATTTTGAATTTGGGATATTATCTTTTGTTCATAATCTGGATCTTGAGGATTAGTCCCAGCTAAGACAAAATGAAACTTATAACCAATCCCTAATAGCTTCTCTAGCGCCGGAATCAACAAATTTAACCCTTTTTTCGGATCAATTCGTGACATAAACAGCACTAAAGGCACATCCTTTGGTATTTCTAACTGACTAAATATATTTTTAAAAGAAGATTGAGGGGGAATTACACCCAAGGGAATCACCAAATCTGGTGTAGATACTCCAAACCGTTCTGATATTTTAGCTTCTTGATCGCTGGTAAAATGAATTGCTGCCGCACCCGCTAAGTTTTGACGTTCTATAATTGCGACATAAAGCTGTTTTAATCGCTTTTTTTTCTTTAAATCAGCCGGATCGAGAGTACCCAAAGGACGGAAAATATAAGGTAGCTTTTGCTGACGACACACAATTGCAGCAGCACTAATTATTGGCGAGAATAAAGCATGAATATGTGCTATATCAAACTCATGAGCATGAAGTTTTAGCCATTTTAATAAATCTAGGGAAAATTTGTAGCGACGAAACGGCGCACAACGAAAATAAATTATTTCATAGCCATCTTGTTTAATTGGGCGATTTAAAGGAACATCCAGAGGTGTTTGACCATTATCGCCATTACTATCAGTTGTGAGAATTGTAACTTCTACTCCCTCTTTGACCAACGCCGGAGCTAATCCTAGTACCATTTGACTGGGGCCGCCGTAAATCAGAGAAATTGAGGGGACAATTTGTAATATTTTCATTTTTTTGTCATTTCTGATTTGTCATTTGTCCTTTGTCCTTTGTCATTTCTGATTTGTCATTTGTCCTCTGTCCTTTGTTATTTGTCCTTTGTCCTTTGTTATTCACTAATAACCAATGACCAATGACCAATGACCAATGACTAATGACTATTAACCAATTCTTGATAAAACTCTAATTGCTGTTTAGCTAAAGCTTTATTTGTGTATTTAATCATTGCTTTTTGATAACCCATTTCACCTAGACTGTGAGCAAAATATGGTTTATCTATTAATTGAATTAAGCAATTAGCAAGGGCTTGAGCATCACCTTCGGGAAATACTAAACCAGCATCGCCAATTACATGGGGAATTTCACCAGAATCAGAACCAATCACGGGCACTTGGCAAGCCATTGCTTCAATTAGCACATGACCAAATTGTTCTTTCCAGCCAGCAGAAGTTAATGTTTTAAACTTGTAAGTTGTTTCTGAAGGCAGTACCAAAGTACTCATTAAATTAATATAGTTTGCAACCTCGTCATGAGGAACACTCTCTACCAAAATTAACCGTTCTTTAATATTATTTTCTGTCGCTATTTTGATTAATTGAGTTTGTAACTCTCCCCGTCCTAGCAGCAGTAACTTCCAAGATTTACTTTTCAAACTGATTAAGGCTTCTAAAAGTGTTAATAAACCCTTTTCTTGCACAAATCGTCCAACAAAACCTACCACAAAATCTTCTTTTTCAATGCCTAACTTAGCAGCTAATTCTGGTTGGGCTTTGGGAGTGAATAGACTTTCATCTACACCTAGTTGTGGCATGACTTTAATTGCCCCTTGATATCCTCGTTGTCGCAAAACTTCTGCTCCATCCTGATTGCCAGAAATAATGCCGTGGCTGTGGTTGAGGTTATATTTTTCTAATAAAGCAATTGGTGGTTTCAGATTATATGGAAGATTCCACCAGGTAAAAAATAAATTTTTTGCCTTGAGTCCTAATAGCTTATTTAAGGTAATCATTTGAGTATAAGCCAAGGCTCTAGACCCTTGTTCTACCTGAATGATTTGGGGACGAAATTGTTTTAGTAAAGATATCAAATCAGCACCAAAGGTAAGGAGTCCCTGGTGATTTTGGCTAAAATTAGAAACTGGAACTATTCTAAATGTGCCTTCATCGCGATATTCAGTTTCAATAATTCTATTTTGCACACCACCTGGTTTCCAGCGCTTTGGGACTACAACTGTCACTTCAATATCGGGTTCTAATTGAGATAAAGCACGTAATTTTTCACAGTTGAGGTCTACGATATAAGTGTGACTAGCAACTAAAATTTTCATTTTTAATTTATTCTTTGTTATTGACCAATGACAAATGACAAATGACCAATGACTAAACTTGTTTATCCAATCGACTGTAAATTTGACCATCGTTCCATATTGATTGGATGACAGTACCCAAGGCTTTGAAAAAACCCAAAGTGTAGAAAATAGCGCGAGTGGCAATTTTGATGGGGGAACCGCTTTTATTACAAGGTGGGCGTCCCAGTACGTGACAGTCGAATAAACGGCCGTATAAACGTAAGGCTTGAGTCACAGTAAGGTTTTTCAGCCCTAGTAAGAAATGGTTGTGGTAGAAGGTGAGTTGATATTGGAGCGATCGCATACTAATATCATGACAACCACCTGTTTCTTCGCCTAAATGCACCAAATGGGCTTCTGGGTCGTACCAAATCTTATATCCTGTCTGCCTCACCCGCAAACAAAAATCTGACTCTTCGCGTACTGCACTACCGCGAAACCTCTCATCAAATCTCAGCCCATACTTAGTAAAAATTTCCCTGCGAAAAGACATATTGCAACCCCTCGCTGTTAGCACTTGCTGGGGTTTGATTGTATGCACTAAATCAATATGATACCAAGCAATTCCTGGGTCCATAGCTTGGGGGGGCAAATATTCAATCTCTAAATCTCCGCCAGAATCACCCAATTTCATTCTGTCAAATACCCGACCGGCGACAGCCCCCACTTCTGGATTTTGCCAATAATTTTTCGCATGGGCTGCTAACAATCCAGGGGTTAGCTGAACATCATCATCAATAAATAATATTATTTCACCAGATGACCGCCGGACAGCATAATTTCGCGCCCCTGGCAAACTCGCCCAATCTAAACGCAACCATTTAATTTTACCTGCCTCCGCCATCTCTTCTAAGTAAGCTTGAATTTCTGGTTGGTGTTTTGCGGTTTGGTCTACAACTAAAACTTCAAAATTTGGATAGTCCTGTTTTAAGACATCCACAATGCTATCTCGTAGTGCTTCCTCCCGTCCGTAGGTCGGGATTACTACAGTAATTAATGGCCAATTATTCATGATTTATATTCAGTAATTTTACTACTTCTATATTAGCCTTGTAAAAATTAATTTTCATGAAATTCAGTAAGCTATCATTGCTTTTATCGAAAAATAATTCTGAGTTATGAATTATTTTTCAATTACATTCAATCAATTATTTACTAAACTCAGCACTGGCTCAACGCCTTCCTAAGAGGATGTTTGAAAAGTCTCCTCGTCGGTATCAAAACGTTTTCGATCCCCCTAAATCCCCCTTAGAAAGGGGGACTTTAAGGATTTTCCCCCCTTTTTAAGGGGGGTTAGGGGGGATCAACCAGTGCTTAAAATCACAGCTAACCACTTTTCAAACATCCTCTAACGGAACTTAGCACTCTTCATAGTGCTGCTGCATAGAGATTATCAAAGAACTCATTTTGCTTTTCGGAGTTATGCACAATTTGCGCTTGAGCTAATGCTCCTGCACTTAAAAATTCATAATGTTCTCGTTTATCATTTCTATCAAGAAATTGAATTATTTGTTGCAATGCTTGCTCTGCCAAATAATCGTAAGTACTATTTAGAATTTCCCAATATTCATTAGTTTTGGTTTTTTCTCCGTGCTGCCAATTACTCCAGTGCCTAATTTCATTAATTGGTAATTCTAAAATATAGCCATTTTCACCATGACGGATAAATTCTGGTAAGGCACATACATTTGTCGTAATTGCAGGGGTAGCAACAGAAAATCCTTCGATGATACTATAGCCATAAGTATCATGTAATGTCGCCATTAATTGAAAATGACTTTGCGATAATAGCTCAATAACTTTGTCATTGGGAATATTCTTATGAAAGACAACGTTATTTAGATTAAGTAACTTTAAATCTTCTACATATTTGCTGCGTTCTGGAAAATCTGTCGGAACTCCTGAACCATGTTCCAGTCCCGAAATTATATGTACAGTAATAGGCAAACCTAATTTTTCAGCTTTTTTTGCAAGTCTCAAAGCAACAACTCCACCTTTGCGGGCAATATGATTGCCAATAAATACAAGCTGGAGATTTTGCTGTTCTTGATAAAGTTTTGATTGGTTAACTCTGATTGGAAAGTTGGGATGGACTACATCTACTTTCTTACTTATCTTTGCTTCTATCTTCCAACCTTCTATCCGCTTAATTAATCTCAACTTAGCGTAATCTGAAATGGCGATAATTTTTTGGCAATTTTCTAGTGCTAATCGATTATTTAATAATTCATAAATTGCAGCTTCAGCTTGATTTTGAGGATTTCTATATAAAACACGATGATCCTCAAAGGTGAGAAACCAAGGTTTATTTGTATATAAAATTCTGTTGAAAGAATGAATTGCTTGGTATCTTTCCCATACGGGTTGCCACGCAATAAAGCTGGCTAAAGGATACCAAATTTTTTCTATCGGATATCTGCCTGCGGGAAAAGGTTTAGGGCGGATGAGTGTATGCCGAGAATTTCGAGGTAGGTTGGGAATGCTGAGGTGTTTTTGACCTCCTATGATAACTTTTGCCATTTTTATTTCATTTAAATTGTTTTGAGACGTTTTTTCTTGTTTTTTAGCTGAGGGTTAGCATCTTCTTTATCTTGTTTCTCCAATTCTGGCAATTTAAAAAGAACTCCCGCAAAAAACCAATAATAGACAGCAACAGGATCAACATCCAGAGGATAGTAGTAGGTGTTGTAGCTAATAAACAATATAAACACCCATAAAGCTGCTCCGTAACTGCGGAAATTACGGTTTTTTATGGAGCGATAGGTTTTAAAGCTAATAATTGTTAAACTTGTTACCAAGCCCAGAAAGGCTAGTACCCCAAGAATTCCAACCTCAAAAAGTACTTTGGGGTAATAGGTTTCCACAAGCTTAGTTTTACCCATCGCACGGGCAGAGTTAGTTGCTCGTCCTAAGCCACTTCCTAGTGGCCCATCTACGTTTTTCCAATTTTCTTCAAATTGCTGGACGATAAAATCTTGAGGTGGTGAAGCTTCCCAACGACTGGTAAAACTCTCGGTTCTCTCTTGTACGACAGCAGGGTTGCTCACCATCGCAATTCCCAGAACTAGGGCAAGTCCTATCCCTATAGGGATAAATCGTTTTAGGTTGCCAAGTTGCCCAGTGAGCAATAGCAAAATCCCGAAGCAGATTGGTACTAAAGCTAGGGCAATTCTCTGTCCAGAAATTACAGCATTGATAAAGACTGTCACTAAAGAACCTAAACCGATTACCCGCCACACAATGGAAGGGTCGGTAAAGCCGGTAGCAAAGGTAAAAAAGGTGCTGGAAATTAAGAACCATGCCCACTGCCAAGGGGCTACAAATGTCCCTGGTAAGCGAATAACCCCTTCTTCAGGACTATATAAGAGCGCTCCACCAAAATAACACCGGGCTTCTAGTGATGTGACAAATAGGGCATTTCCTTCCAGACCTCTAGTGCCTTGACATATACCAGTTAGTAGTAGCAGGTATTGAATACATCCCAGTACACAGCAAATCAGTATCAGGACAATCTGGAGGCGCGATAAAAATAGAAAATCCCGCTTATCGCGAATTAGATAGTAGGCACAACCAATCAAAGGGACATAGCCTAAAAATACTTTCAGTCCCAGAATGCCCATACCTAAAGGTATTTCTTTGGCTGCTTTTTCTAATAGTCCGACACTAGGCGGGTTAAATTGCTGTCCACCATTAACAAATAACAGCGTTAGCAGACTACAACCCAAAACAATATAAAGTGGGATTTTAATACCTTGGGGGATAATTAAGGGTAGCCCCTGTTTACGGCAAGTCTGCCAAAGTCCAATTAGGGCTGGAACATAAAAAGCATCTTTAGCTAATTGAAGTACGGGACTATTGCCCAAGTAGTAGGTGATAGTACCCCCAATAGGTACATAAATGATAAAGGCATATAGCGCTTGGCGCGGGTATTTGTAGGAAAGGGATATGACTATTATTCCCAATACTCCTGGGACTGCTACTTTAATTCCAGCTACGAAAAAAAGCAGAATGCCAACAAAAACACCGCTAAAGGTGGCGGTGGTGAGTAAGCTAGTGAGTTCTTTACGTGCTTGGGCTGTTTTGCGCTTTTGGGCTAACTGTTCTTTAAGGTTAAGGGCAGAATTTTCCTTTTTAGTCTGTTTTTTCGAGTTTTTAGATTGCTTAGATTTTGACTTTAGTTTTGGCATAGTGGTGCTGTCGTCTATCAGCCTCGGAGAATCTATTATAGTTGACAAATTTCTTTGGATTGCTGTAAGTAGTACAATCCGAATTCATCTCTAACTGATTGATTTAATAATTTGCGATTAAAAATGCTAAATCTTAATCTTTTGGAATTATCAAAAAGATTTTCTCCTGTTTCCAAAATATAAACTGCGCCTGGAAATGGTAATGATTTAATAGGTTTTGCTTTGTTCTTTAAAATCTCTCTGACTTTGGCATGGTCTATATAATATCTATAGTATCCATAGCCACGATTATATTCTGCGGTTTCGGGCAAATAATTCAAATCATATCGAATGATGTTACAACTGCCGCACATCTTATAAAAATTATTTCTTTTAATATATATATAATTACTGCCTTCCTGATATTTATAACCTTTATTTATAAACCATCCATTAGAATCTGGGTGTTGTTGAATAAATTTGGCTAACTTTTTACTAACACAATCGTCAGCATCAACAGTCATAGTGTGGGTGGGAGAAAATTGACGAGCATAAATCAATCCTTTTAATATTTTACGCCCTTTATCTGTGTCTCCTTTTGCTACAGGGTTAGTCTCATTTGGAGGAGAAAAATCAACTGTAATGTATGTAATATGAGGATGAGTGAATTCTATTTTGGGCTTTTCGTGACAAACAACAATAACGTGAAAATTAGGTGAGGTTTGATTGCAAACTGATTTAATGCATCTTTCAAATAATTGTGTAACACGTTCCCAGGAATTGGAAACTTGTGCACTTTTGAGTGGAATCACAAAAACAAGCACTGTGTTTTGTCAGAAGAAATAACTAATAAGCTCGAAGCAAATAATAACATATTCAGACTGATGTTAGGATTAACGCTCTTTTATCGAACAGAATTCAGGAGTCAGGAGTCAGAATTCAGTAATGTTTTCTGTATGACTGGCGGATGAATAACCGGGTTTAAGACCACCACCAAATTTTCAACTTGGTGGTCTTCAATTCCTGCGCGGTCTGAATCCCCGACTGATTGATTCTGACTCCTGAATTCTGACTTCTGAATTCTTCTTCAAGACTATCTAAATACAAATGTCACAGCTTCTACACATAACCCAGGCTGGTTAATTTGTAGAAGCTGTGATAAGATTTTACGTTTTTTAAAAGCTGAGATATTCAGCTAATTTAGTCCATTAGATGCTGTTGGACTTGTGAAACTAGTTCATTTGTCCAGTAGTTAGTGAGTTCGGCATTGGCTGCTTCCACCATTACTCTGATGACTGGTTCTGTACCAGAGGCGCGAACCAAAATTCTGCCGGAATCACCCATTGCGGCTTCAGCAAGAGCGATCGCTTTTTGTACTGGTTCGCAATCTTGCCATCCTAAACGGCGATCGCGATCAACAACTCGCACGTTCCGCAATAATTGTGGATAGGTCTGGAAACTTTGATCTACTAATTCGCTCAAGGGAACACCCGCTTCTTTCACCAAAGCTGCGATATGTAATGCTGTTAACAAGCCATCTCCAGTCACAGCATAATGACGGCAAAGAATATGACCAGATTGTTCCCCGCCTAGCATTCCCCCAGTCCGCAACATTTCGGCTTGCACATATTGGTCACCAACTGCGGTACGAATTAAGTTACCACCAATTTGCTGCCAAGCTTTTTCAAAGCCTAAGTTGGCCATGACTGTAGATACAATCAGGTTGTCTGGCAATTGTTGGTTTTGTTGTAAGTGGCGTCCCCACAGGTAGAGAATGTAATCGCCGTTAACTTGCCTTCCTGTATTGTCTACTGCTAAGACGCGATCGGCATCGCCATCAAAGGCAAAGCCGATATTGGCGTTGTGTTCTTGTACTGTGGCTGCAAGAATATCTAAATGGGTAGAGCCGCAGTTAACATTAATGCGATCGCCATCTGCTTCATTATGCAAGCAGATTACCTCTGCCCCCATTTCTGTAAATACTGATGGTGCTAACCCGACTGCTGCACCCCACGCCAAGTCTAAAACAATCTTCATTCCCTGAAGATTTAAGGCACTGTTCAAGGGTTTTTTCAACGCCGAGCTATAATGCCCCACTAACTCAAAACGTGAGTGATGCCGTCCGCAATTACTGACTCTAGCAATCGGTGATATCTTCCCACGCAGTCCCGCTTCTATTTCTGCCTGCAATATTTGCGGTAACTTCCCACCATTGCCACTAAAAACTTTAATGCCATTGTCTTCTGGGGGATTGTGACTGGCAGAAATCATCACTCCGCCAATGGCATCGCTGATGCTGGTGAGATAGGCAACGCAAGGAGTGGGACACAATCCCAAATACCAAACCTCTAACCCCGCTGCTGTTAACCCTGCACTCAAAGCCATTGCCAGCATATCGCTGGAGTTTCTAGAATCCTGTCCGAGAATGACTGGCCCTATTTGAGTAGCATGGTTACGTAAAACAATCCCCGTCCAAAAACCAACTTGCAATGCTAGGGGCGCACTCAGTAATTCTCCAACTCGTCCGCGAATCCCATCTGTACCAAATAACGGATTTGCTGGTAGTGGGATTAAATTCAGCCCAAAACTGCTCTCAATCCCCTTCCCCAATCCCTCACTTTCAGAAGCAGAACCCCCAGAAATGCCCGGTGTCCGAGTTATAGATGAAACCATATTTTTAAACACTCCACACAATCACACTGGAAAATAGCACTTAAGACTTTATTCAGCAATTTCGACATGCTTTTTCTCTTTAAGAAATTCATTCTAGATTCGGCTAGCTTACGTAATAATACTTAAGCTCTGCCTTTTTAAATGTAAATCTTTCATAAAGTCAGTATTGGTTTTTACATTATCAACAAAGTTTCCACATTTTAGCTAATTATTCCCTTTATGCCCTCAACTTTAGTCTTGATTTTTATCTGTATTAGTTTACATTTGGCAATCTTCATAACCCAAAAAATATGTAATAAATATTACCCTAATTTCATCACAAGCTTTTTTAGGAAACCTGAGAATGAAAGCAAAATTAAGCTAATAAGAACCAAAAACCAAAATCTAAAGTTCTATTTTCATAGCCTTGTTGCTGTGTAAAAAACTACAAAATCATCGCGGCTTAAAAAATTTTAATATAAATTCTCATCAAATAGTTTTAAGGTAACCTTTTAATGGCTTTTTTAGCCGTTAGTGAATCAAAACTCCGGCAGTTAACTTTTTAAAGTTGAGAATTTTAAATATGAGCAGCAATTTAGCAACCAAATTACGTGTAGGCACTAAGAAAGCACACACGATGGCAGAAAATGTAGGTTTTGTCAAGTGCTTTTTAAGAGGAGTCGTCGAGAAAAACTCTTACCGAAAACTAGTTGCTAACTTCTACTTCGTCTACTCAGCGATGGAAGAAGAAATGGAAAAGCATAGCCAGCACCCAATTCTTTCTAAAATTAACTTTCCTCAGTTAAACCGCAAGTATACCTTAGAGCAAGACCTAGCTTATTACTTTGGTGCTAACTGGAGAGAGCAAATTAAACTATCTCCCGCAGGTGAAGCTTATGTAAAGCGCATCCGAGAAATATCTGCCACAGAACCGGAATTGTTAATCGCTCATTCATACACTCGTTACTTGGGCGACTTATCTGGGGGACAAATTCTCAAAAATATTGCTGTAACGGCGATGAATTTGTCGGAAGGGCAAGGAACAGCTTTTTATGAGTTTCCAGAGATTCCTGACGAGAAGGCATTCAAAGCGAAATATCGCCAAAATTTGGATGAATTACCTCTTGACGAAGCGACAACCGATCGCATCGTTGAGGAAGCTAACGCCGCCTTTGGTACGAACATGAAGATGTTCCAAGAATTGGAAGGTAATTTAATCAAGGCGATCGGTGTAATGCTTTACAACAGCCTCACACGGCGTCGTACACGCGGTAGTACTGAACTCGTCACTGCTGAGTAATGAGTGCTGAGTAATGAGTAATGAGTGCGGAGTATGGTGTGTGGAATTATAAGTCCAGACAGCCTGATGAAAGATGATTCATAGGTTTTTCTGGAGAAAGAGCGAAAAATGCTCAAAATATTTAGGGGCAATAGCCCTGTGACTGCTTTTTATTTGTGAAAGCAAGCATGGGGAAATTGCCCCTCAATTATGTTTAATCGGTTAGTAATTCTTTGATAGTACTTTGAGCATCAGTGTTTTCTGGATCTATTTTTAATGCTTCCCGAAAAACTGCCTCGGCCTCTTGTTTTGAGTCATCACCAGATTCACTATAGAAAATCTCTGTGCCAAGTTTGATGTAAAGTTCTGCCATTTTACGGCGTGGAATCATATTCGCCAACGGCTGATAAAAAGCCATGACAGCAGGAAAGCCTTTTTGCTTGTAAAGTGGCAAATTTATATTGGAGCAGGTTTCATAACTGCCTTCACCAGTTTTTACCACATTTTGGCAAATTGCCAGAGCTTCATCTAGTTTGTCCTGTTGAGCTAGTGCTTGACTTAATTTACTGTAATAATCATCAGTGGGTTTTGTGGCAACGGCTTGGCGGTAAAGAGCGATCGCTTCTTCTGGTTTTTTTTGTGTCATCAGCACATCTCCCAGTTCTACATACTTTGAAGCTTCAGGCTTGATTTTAATTAATTGGCGGTAGGCAGCGATCGCTTCCTTAACAAAGCCACGCTGTAATGAAAGTGATCCCAAACGCTCATAGTAGACTTCATTTTTGGAGTCATTTTTGCTTGCTTGACGATAGATAGCAACGGCTTCTTGATATTCCAGCATTTCACCCAGATAGTGGTAAGCCAGATAACTCTTGGGATCAATTTTCAAGGCTTCTCGATGAGCAGCGATCGCTTCTTCTCGTTGCCCTAATTTACGCAATAAATTACCTAAAATGTTGTAACTATCTGCATCTGGCTCAAGTTTAACGATTTGACGGTAAACCAAGAGTGCTTCCTTTGTATTACCAAGTTCCATCAACTGTGACGCTAAAGTGTAGTAGTAATACGTGTTACTGTTAGGTTTAAGTTTGATAGCTTGACGAAAAGCTGCGATCGCTTCAGTGGTTTGTCCCTTTTCTACCAGAAAATTCCCTAATTTGAGATAAATTGCCGAATCGGGAGTTAATTGTAAAGCTTGGCGATAAGTAGCGATCGTCTCTGCAATTTTGCCTTGGGAAGACAAAACATCTGCCAGCTTGACGTAAGCGTAACTGTTTTTGGCATCCCTCTGAATGAAACTCCGCCAAATATTAGCGGCTTCTTCATAATTTTTCACTTCTTCGGCAGATGTCGCTTTTTGTTCTAACTCCTCCACTGTTTGCGCCACACTGATTTGAGGAGCCAACGCCAAACCTAAACTCAACACCAACGGCAATATTTTCAGGCTTCTCATAGACTTTCAGCTTAAAATAACTAAGTAAATCTTCAAACCAAGCTTAATCTCAGTATTTAAGTTTGTAACCCGTAAAACTTACCATACTGAGTAAATCAGGCAAAAATATGGCTACGAAAATTCCTGTCACAGTGATCACAGGCTTCTTAGGTAGTGGAAAAACTAGCCTAATTCGCCACCTGCTACAAAACAACCAAGGACGCCGCATTGCCGTTGTAGTCAATGAATTTGGCGAACTCGGTATTGATGGCGAATTATTGAAATCTTGTCAAATTTGCCCGGAAGATGGTGAGGGTGACACTAATATCTTTGAATTAACCAACGGCTGCTTATGCTGTACGGTGCAGGAAGAATTTTACCCAATGATGCAAGAGTTAATCAAGCGGCGAGACAGCATCGACTGTATTTTGATTGAAACCTCTGGTTTAGCCTTACCAAAACCCTTGGTGAAGGCTTTTCGCTGGCAAGAAATTCGTAACGCCGCCACTGTGGATGCTGTAATTACCGTGGTGGATTGTGCGGCGGTAGCAGCGGGGACATTTGCTAGTGATCCAGAAGCGATCGCAGCCCAGCGGCAAGCAGATGATAATCTAGAACATGAAACACCCTTGCAAGAACTGTTTGAAGACCAACTTGCTTGTGCAGACTTGGTGGTGTTGAATAAAATCGGCTTGGTAGATGCCGAGACAAAAGCCAGAGTTGAGGAATTGATTAAGCAAGAGTTGCCCAGACTGGTGAAAATTGTCGAGAGCGATCGTTCTCAGCTTGACGCGTCTATATTATTAGGATTTCAAGCCGCAGTGGAAGACAACTTAGATTCTCGTCCTAGTCATCACGATACTGAAGAAGATCACAACCACGACGAAGAAATTACCTCAGCTAATTTAATTTTGGATCGTACCTTTGACCCAGAAAAGCTGCAACAGCAGTTGCAAATATTGGCACAACAACAAGAAATTTACCGGATTAAAGGCTTTGTGGCAGTGCCAAATAAATCGATGCGCCTAGTGATGCAGGGCGTGGGAACCCGATTTGAGAAATTTTATGATCGCCCCTGGAAACCAGAAGAAGCCAGACAAACGCGCTTAGTTTTCATCGGTCGTGATTTGAAGTCTTCTGAAATTGAATCACAACTTGTAGCTTTATAAGTTAAGAGTTAGGAGTTATATTGTGTCCGCTTGATTACTTATTAAACCCGAAGAACCCTACCCCGCTTGCGGCTACGGTGTACACACAAGTCAAAAAAAGATCAATTTGGCATTATTATCTCGTTTATCTCGTTCCTATGCTCTGCATAGGAATGCCTGACTAGAGGCTCTGCCTCTAGTCAGATATTGAGTCAGAGACTCAATGAATGCATTCCCAGGCGGAGCCAGGGAACGAGGAAATGCTTATCAAGCTAGTACCGCACAGCGTAAATAAGCCACCCATCTTAAACGTCTGAAACCCTTGCAAACAATTAATTACGAATTACGTTAGCGCAGCGTTAGCGACGCAGGAGCGTCATTACGAATTACGAATTCCGCCTTGCGGTACTAGGTTTTTAGGACTTGTGTTACACCGTAGCCTTTTAGGAGAGAGATTTTCTATATACCGTGAAAAGTCAGAATTATGCGGACATGATATAAGACTCATATTTGATTTCTGAAAAAACTCAGTACAACTAAGAAGCCTTCTTTCCTGTTGCCTATTGCCTGTCTACGCAAATTCGTTCAGAAATCAAAGCGGATTCCTATATAATCCCTAACTTCTAACTTAAACCTTCCCTATTCACTTTACAAAAACATGACAATTTCTCAACTATTTAACATTGCTAATCTTTTCGTATTGCCATTTTGGGCGTTGATGATTTTATTGCCAAACTGGAAAGTTACACGACAGATAATGTCATCATATCTACCCTTTTTGCTGTTAGCTGGAGCGTATGTGTATTTATTTGTCAACAGCATTACGCCAGAAAATGCCCAAGATTTCTCAAATATACAATTAGCTGATGTTGCTCGACTTTTTGCAGATGAAAAAGTCGCTGCAACGGGTTGGATTCATTTTTTAGTGATGGATTTATTTGTCGGTCGGTGGATTTATTGGGAAGGGCAGAAAACAGGTACTTGGACAATTCACTCCCTGGCTTTGTGTTTGTTTGCTGGGCCTTTAGGATTACTATCTCATATCTTGACTGACTGGATTACTAAGACATTTTTTCCCAAGTTTCAGCAGGATGAAACGGCGACAGTAGCAGAACAAGAAGTATCATCAACTGGCACATAGTATTAGGGGCGCACAGATGTGCGCCCCTACTCATATTAGGTAAATTAATAATAGGCAATAATTTACTACCATTACCTATTACCTAATTTTAAAATCATTAAGCTTTGTCATGTCTATAGTCGGCATCTAACCAACAGCGTGGTAGAACTTCACCAGAAGGAAAAACAAGATTTTCTTTTTTAAAAGTATCAGGTGGCTGTTCCTCTTCACCTTCTTGTTCTCGTCCCTGGACGACATCACTATTCGGGTCAAGCAGTTCTTGAATTTCAAGAATTTTTACCAATTCGCCAGAATTTTTGAGTTGTAAAAGCATAGAGATTGCCTCAATAAGTTTGCATGAAAATTGGGAGCGAGTTTCAAGATAAACTCACTCACATCTCAACCGATTTAGAACGTTGAGATTCCTTAATCGTTAAAGGACACTTTTACCAGATACGCACACATAAATTACACAAATTAATCTATGTGACTCGTTGGTTTTTATTTTTATAAAATTGACACAGCAAACAAATCCTCAATTTAGCATTCCAAAGTTAATCAGGGAATACTGACCGAGAAAATTGTTTAATTCAAATAATCTTGGTTTTAGAGATTAGATTTCGCGTTGATATTTTTCCAAAATATCTACTAGAGTGACTTGGCATTGCAGTGGCAGGAAATCGATTAAAGGAAGTTCACTTCTACCGCCGCCAATTTTGACTGGAATTGATTCCAAGACTTTGATAACTTGGTCTTCATTTACATTGTTGGAAGTAATTAAAGGATACAACTGTTCAGCAACAAGGGTATGCAGTTTGGCATTAGATAAATAAAGATGCCATTTGGCAATGTCTATGTAGACATTTTCGCCAATTTCAGCTGCTAGGGCTTCTAGTAATTCCGTGGTGTTAGTCTTAGCCATAAAAATAACCCTACATTAAGAAAGTGTGCGAAATCTCAGGCTTTTTTACATTATCGCTCACTTAAAAGGCTGATTCTACTACCACAGGTTACAATAACCCCAGCATCAGCTGTCCGTCTTCAGGTGGATTTGGGTGGAGTTTCGCTGTAGTTAGCGATCGCACTAATATAAATCAGATGCACCAAAACTATTCCTGTCCAACTTGCAGTCAACAACGGCAGCCACTCCCAGGTAGTGCCTTTCAAGATATGGAAAAACCATAACCCAGAATTAACAGTAGAAGCGATCGCTACATGCACGGCAAAATTCATCCGGTCATCGATCTTGCGGTAATCAGGGTCTTTGCGATCGGGTTTGCGAGGCCAACGAGGAGGCATAAATATTTGTTACAGATTTAAATACACCCTACCTATTCTAAGGTTTTTGGGGCAGTGGTGGGCGTTCCCTACCTATTACATAAATTTTTGCGTTGCCTTGGTTTCCTACAATATCCTTTCTGTTGTCCTAGCTGCTCGTCCTTCCAGACGACCCCATGTTTCTACAGCTAAAATTCTATCCCAAAAATAATACCTAAAAACAGACACCTTGAAAGGGCTGGTTCTACTGCAATACTTGTCGGGTTTTGAGGGAAAGAGGAATGGGAAAGGGAAAAGAAAAAACCTTTACCCCTTAACCTTTAACCTTTAACCTTTTCCCCAAACCAGATTCCGAGTTAAAAGTGATTAACCGAGAAGTATTGGGTTTGAATTTACCCCAATAATCGTTGCCAAGTTAGTTCTTGTGTCACTTCATCCAAATGCCAACGTAATAAATTAGCGGGTTGATTCTTGACAATTCCAGGCAAACCAATCGCTTGTCTAGGTGCATCTGTAGCCAATAAAATGGCAGTCTCCACATCACAAATTCCCCACTTAACCAAATTCTGCACTCCCACTAATAAGGGTAAAGTCGTCCCCGATAAAGTGCCATCGGCCAGTCGCGCCGTACCATTTTTAACTTCAATTTGCCGACTGTCCCAAGGATATACCCCATCGGGTAGTCCCAGAGGTGAAAGGGCATCACTCACAAGAAACAGCCCTTTTTCTTGATAGCTAGCACGGAGTAAAATTTGCAGCATCGTCGGCGAAACGTGTTCACCATCAGCAATAAAACCACACATCACATCAGGATGGGTAATTGCTGCCCCTAATAATCCTGGTTCACGGTGATGTAATGGTGGCATGGCATTGAAAGCATGAGTTACCATCGTTGCACCGAGTTCAAAAGCAAGTTGCGCTTGGGCAAATGTTGCCTGAGAATGTCCTAAACTAACGGTAATCCCCAAAGAACGCAAATATGGAATAACTTTACCTGTGGGATCTAACTCCGGCGCTAAGGTGATAACTTTCACAACGTGGGCATAATCTCCCAAAACCCGCTTTACCTCATCAATTGTTAAGGGTAACAAGTACTCTGCCGGGTGTGCGCCGCGCTTTTGAAAATTCAAAAATGGGCCTTCTAAATGTACTCCGAGAATCTTGGCACCTGCTTGTTGACTGGGGATAATATCAGCAATGACTGCAAGCGATCGCTGAATCTTTTCTACTGAAGTTGTTACAAGTGTCGGCAAAAATCCATCTACCCCGACATCCCACAAAAATTTCGTTATTTTCTGGAGTATATGAGCATTTTCAGCCGTCAAATCAGGAAATGCCAAACCCAACGCACCGTTAATTTGCAAATCAACGCCGCCTAGAGAAATCCAGTCACCTCCTACATTTAGTAGGGACACACATCCGTGTATCCCTACCGTACCCATTGGTAAAATTTGCTCAATTATGCCCTCTTGGTTAACCAAGAGCATCTGCAAATCTTTGTAACCAGGCACTCTAGCATTGATAATATCTACAGGATTTTGTGTTGCTTGGGTCATCACACTGACGAGAAGATAGCTAAATCTGATTTTAAATGCAACCAATCTCAATAAATCAATTCAAACAACGCCAATAGATGAGATGATTATCGGCATTACCTAGCTTCCATAAGCTAGCTCAAATAATTTTGAATTTTGAATTTTGAATTATTATGACTCCCTTAGTTGGTATTATCATGGGCAGCGATTCCGATTTGCCCACTATGAAAGATGCGATCGCAGTTTGTGAAGAATTTGGCGTAGAGAGCGAAGTGGCGATCGTTTCTGCTCATCGTACCCCAGAACGCATGGTGCAATATGCTCAACTTGCACACCAACGCGGTATTAAGGTAATTATTGCTGGCGCTGGTGGTGCTGCCCATCTCCCTGGAATGGTAGCGTCTTTAACTCCCCTTCCTGTGATCGGTGTTCCTGTACCCACCCGGAATTTACAAGGTGTGGATTCTTTGTATTCTATTTTACAGATGCCTGCTGGTATTCCTGTGGCGACAGTGGCGATTGGTAATGCCAAAAATGCCGGACTTTTAGCAGTACAAATCCTCGCAACTCACCAACCAGAATTGTTAGCAAAAGTGCAACAATATCGCCAAACCCTATGTGAATCAGTAATTGCAAAGCAAGCAAAACTAGAACAACTAGGCTATGAGCAATATTTACAGCAAATGCTTTAAGGTAATTCGTAATTCGTAATTCGGTAAGAAATCTTAACAGCACAACAGGGGGATGAGGGAGCAGGGGAAGAAGAACTATTGATTGATTCTTGAGCCATGCCCAATGCCCCATGCCCAATGCCCCATGCCCAATGCCCACGAAATTCCAAGATTGAAGCGATCGCTCCAGAATCAATGCAGCATTCTGAAGTATCTTGATCCTGAGACCTTAGTCAAAAATTGAGAGCTAATGTGCCAATTGCTCGGAATGAATTGCAATGTTCCAACGGATATTTGCTTTTCTTTTGAAGGGTTTTCTGCACGGGGAGGAAAAACGGATGATCATAGCGATGGTTGGGGCATTGCTTTCTTTGAGGGAAAGGGATGTCGAATGTTTTTAGACGCTCAACCTTCTGTTGCTTCTCCGGTAGCTGAGTTTGTGCGGAATTATCCCATTCACTCAACCCATGTCATAGCCCATATCCGCAAAGCTACTCAGGGTGAAATTGCCCTACACAACTGCCATCCTTTCCGCAGAGAATTATGGGGTCAATATTGGGTGTTTGCCCACAATGGTAATTTGCCAGATTTTGATCCAGAAAATTTGGGCTTTTATCAAGCCGTAGGTGATACCGATAGTGAAAAAGCATTCTGTATGATGCTAGAAACATTGCGATCGCGTTTTCCTAAAGGTAAGCCTGACATAAAGGAACTGTACTCTGTGCTGCGAGAAATTACTGCTGTAATTGCAAAATTGGGTATATTTAATTACCTATTATCAGATGGAGAACACTTTTTTGCTTATTGCTCAACTAAACTCAGCTACATTGTTCGCCAAGCGCCCTTTGCGGCTGCCCATTTAATTGACCAAGATATGACCGTAGATTTTCGAGAAGTGACTACTGAACGCGATCGCGTCGCTGTCATTGCTACTACTCCCCTCACTGACAACGAAGTTTGGACACAAATTCAACCGGGAGAATTACTAGTTTTTCAGGACGGATTACCTCTGAAATATGCACTCAGTTAAGAATCTTATCCTGTTAGCAAATTCCAAAATTAACCAGATTTTCCCATTTAGATACTTTCTAGATGGGTTTTGTTTTTCATATTTATAACTAACGAATATTAACCTCTTGCAGGTAATTTACTCCCTGAAAATATTCAATTCTAGTAGCTGAATTTTTAGGGATGGATGAATTTGTTCTTTTTGTAGAAGCTACCTTTTGATTGTCAGCCAGGACACGTTGCTTTTGAGTATACTCATTCAATTTGATTTGAGCTTGAGCATAAACCAGAGTATCTTGGGGAATATTTCGGAGAAATTTTACAGCCCGATTAAAATCACCAATAGATGCTTTCTTGTAAGCTTTTTGTAAAAAGTAAGCTGCTCTGATCTGCCGCTTTCGATTGTATTCAGCTAACTTGTCTTGAACTAAAGCACCAGCAGAACTTTCTTTAGGAATTTGCCGCAGATATTGTAATGCAGTAGAAAAATCTTTTTCAGTTGCTCTTTCGTAAGCTTTTGCTAATAAATCTTGCGTCTGTGTTTCAATGTTGACGTATGCTTTCTGAACTAGTTTATCTGTTTTAGATTGCCAATATAAAATATCTGGAACTTTAGCAGCAGCATGAAGAACATCTGACCATCTGCTCTCATGAAAAGCTATTTGTGCTATTTGGTGTTGCTGTGCAGCAACTTGCCATTGCTGTTGCCATTCTTCAATTGTCGCTTGTGCTTCTGGATAAACATTGCTGTGGGAGGGAATTGATTTCGCTAATGCGATCGCTTCTTGTAAATCCCCAGCCTGATATTCTTTTTTCGCTTGATATAAAGTGTCTGTTTCTGAATATGCAGGTGCAGTATTAACTAAAGAATATACACCAAATCCCATTAATAAAGAATTAGCCGCCAGTCCTACTTTCATCCCTGTGAATAACGGGGATGATTTGCCAGATACAGGGTTTGGAGAATTATTATCCTCAATCGCCACCTCTAGAGGAAATTTATCATCTGTTTCTAATATTTGTGATGGCTCAGTTTCCCAGATTATTTGTTTAAGTACCCGCAGCACCTCAGCCGCAGACTGAAAGCGGTCTTGGTAATTGTAGCGGATCATTTGGCTGAGAACAGCAGCTAGATAATCGTTAACTGGCGTGTTTTGAGAACGCCAAAAAATTTCATTAGTATAAGGATCAGCTTTTAATTGTAATGGTTCTAACCCAGTCAAAGCCTGGATGGCAATCATGCCCAAAGCATAAATATCACTGTTGGGCTGTGTTTGTCCAATAAATTGCTCTGGCGGTATATATCCCAATGAAGTGACGGGAATTCTATAAATAGGCAATTCCGCACCTATGCCAAAATCGATAGACTGGATTGAGCCAAAATCAATCAAAACTAACTTGCGTACAGCTTTATCGTTGCCATTGGCATCGCTAGTACGTCTGATTAAGTTTTCTGGTTTGATATCGCAATGAATCACACCTTGAGAGTGAACAAATTCTAGAATACCTAAGACATCTATCAGGAATTCTACAACTTCCTTTTCACTCCACAGACACCCCCAATGTTGATCAATAGGCAATTCCGCAGTCAGCGCATGTCCTTCTATAAGCTCTTGCACTAAATAAAATCGCTCGTTTTCTTCAAAGCAAGCAATGAATTCAGGAATTTGCTGATGGCTTCCCAAAAGCTTGAGGGTTTCAGTTTCAGTCAAAAACATTAACCTCAACATATCCAAATAGCCGGATTCGGAACTGCTAACCTTAATCTGTTTAACAACGCATTTGGGATTCTCTGGATAATCTACGTCAACAGCAATGTATGTTTGTCCAAACACCCCTGCACCAAGGCTTTGGACAATTTGGTAACGCCCTTGTAGTAATTTACCGATTATGTGGTGGGTCATGACCTGGTTACTCAGTAAGTTCTTTTATTTAGTTTTTCTGACATTCCCTCCTGTTTCCGGAATGCTTGAGAAATAAATAATGAGAGTTTTGATACCTTGAATACCAATACTTTTCGGATAAACCCAACAATCTCTCTTTTGCTCTAAGGAAAGGTTAATGGACTTGCGGGTAAAGGTAAATTCAAACCCTTTCCCTTTCCCTTTTAACCGAAAAGTATTGCCTTGAATGCAAGTTTAATTTCTCAGTATTTTTGCGTAATCAAATATAGGAATCCGGTTTGATTCCTGAATTTACTTGCGTGGGTAGGGAATAGGGAATAGGGAACAGGAAAGAAAGCATAGATCAGTACTGAGTCTTGTTCAAAAATTAAATAGGAGTCCTATATAATATTTGATTAAAATTCTGAATCTGTCTAAGAGGTTGTTTGAAAAATCTATCTAATTTATTACAGTTCTGGCGACTGGAAGTCACGGGTATACAGACAAAACCCACCTCCGTGGGTTAAAAGCCCTTGATTTTTCACGCTTTCCACCCTCGTAGACTTGGTTTGTGTAGTAGCGAATTCTATTGCCTAATAATAGTAAGTACATTGATTTTTTAATTGTTTAACTATTGATTTCTTCATCGTGTTCAACTACTTCAGATTTATCTTGTAAAGGTTTCACTACTCGTGCGATCGCTTCTTGAATAAAAGCTTTAATAAATTCATCTCTGCGATTAATTTGAAACTGTTTCTGCACAACTTCAGTCATTCCACCATCACCCCAGTCTTGGTCATGACGAAAATATTCAATGAAACTTTTACCAGCAATTCGTGTTAAATAAGCTGCTGTCACGCCTTGAATGGCTCTACCAACCAGAAAGGTAGCAACATTGAGTTGCAAAGCTGTAGATAATAATTGAATTGCTCCCTTAACAATACCTAAACTGGCAATAGTTTTCGCTAAAGAAAGTGCTAACTCTCGTCCCCGTTCCATATTCAATTCACAGCCGTACACTCTGCCAATTTCTACAACCATTTGAGCGTTGACTGCGGCTGTCGCCAATAAATCTACGACTGGTATAGGTGTCACTGATACTACACCAGCACCAATCCATTGAAACCGTTCCACGATTTTGTCAGCTTGACGGCGACGCTGGCCATCAATGAGTTTTCGCGCCTCGTCTCCCAATCGCAGAGATTGTAAAAGAATGTTATCCGCCACCAAATCTTCACCCTCGGCGCGTAAAACAGCAGCGGTGCGCCGCAGTAAAGGAACAATATCTGGTTCCGGCTGAAAGGTTTCGCCAGTTTCTAGTTGTGCAGGTTGGGGATTCGCAGCGATCGCTACCACATCATTAGTAGCAATAAATCCCCGTACCCGTTGACGCAACCTAGCGAGGATGGATTCTTTATCTTCATCTGTATATAAATCGGTTTTGTTGAGAACCAAAAGCGATCGCTTCCCAATTTCTGCCAACCCCCGTAGCGGCTCATATTCTGAGCGTCGTAAATCATTATCTACCACAAACAACAGTAAATCTGCTTCTGTTGCCAGTTCTCGCGCCATTTGTTCGCGTTCCGTTCCCGCTACACCCGCTTCTAAAATTCCTGGCGTATCTGTAATTAAAATCTTGCGTTCTAATCCCTTCAACCGCAGGCAATAAGTTTCCCCAACCTGGGTTGTACCCATCGGTGCATCCACTTGACCGACCATGCGTCCCATGATCGCATTTACCAGGGAAGTTTTACCAGCGCTTCCCGTACCAAATACCACTACTTGAATTTCACCCCGTGCTAGATTGGCTTCAATCTCTCGTGATTTACTTAATAAAGCTTGGCGTGTTACTTCATCTTGAATTTGCGCTACCTGTTGGCGCACAGCTTGGAGAGTTGTAGAAGCAGCATCAGATTTACCAGCAGGAATTTGTGCCGCAGTCACTCGTTTAGGGTTACGGCGCGATCGCTTTTCCCCAGATTGAATCACCAATACATAATAAACAAAAGCTGCAACTAAGGCTCCAATGAGGACAATCAGCAGTAACAGCAGCAAATTGCCTAGCAAAGGCGAATAGGATAATTGCCAGTAGAGCCGTGATAGGGAATCAATTAGCCACAGGGCTAGCCCCAAAATGACGATCAGACCGACAATCAGCGTTACTATGCGTGACAGAGGCATGGCTGGGAAAGATTAGTAAATATTCAGTAGGCAGATGCTTCTAATCTTAATAGTTTCAGCATTTTTTACCAGAGTCGTAGGAAGGAGGCAGGAGGCAGGAGGCAGGAGGCAGGAGGCAGAAGGCAGGAGTCAGAAGGCAGGAGGCAGAAGGCAGGAGGCAGTGAGGCAGGAGGCAGAAGGCAGTGAGGCAGTGAGGCAGGAGGCAGAAGGCAGGAGGCAGGAGGCAGGATTCTGAATTCTGACTCCTGATTAAAAATTGCAACAATAAATATATGTAACTGTGTACATCAATGTATCAGGCAATATTTTAAAATGCATACCATAAGCAAACAGTCAACAAAAAAAGCTTGGGCTAATGCGATCGCAGAACCGGCAAAAGAATTTCCTCTTACTCAACTGTCGATTCTTTCTGGCAAAATTCCAGATGGTTTGCGTGGCACACTTTACCGCAATGGCCCCGCACGCCTAGAACGCGGTGGTGAGCGTGTGGGACACTGGTTTGATGGAGATGGGGCAATTCTCGGCGTCCATTTCACGGATGCAGGAGCCAGTGGAATCTATCGCTATGTGCAAACAGCAGAATATCAAGCTGAAACTCAAGCCGATAGGTTTCTTTATGGTGTCTATGGGATGCATACGCCAGGGCCGATTTGGAAGCGCTGGGGTCAACAGATCAAAAATGCAGCCAATACTTCAGTGTTGGCTTTACCTGATAAATTGTTGGCTTTATGGGAAGCAACCAATCCTTATGCCCTTGATTTGCAAACTTTAGAAACGAAGGGATTGGATGATTTAGGCGCTTTAGATAACGGATTACCTTATTCTGCTCATTACAAGCGTGATTCACAAACAGGCGAGATTTTTAACTTTGGAATCAGTATCGGAAGTTCTGTACAACTGAATCTCTATAAAAGCGATGCTTCTGGCAAAATTATCCAAAAAGCTGCTTTTAAGCTAGATCGCTACTCTATAATGCATGATTTTGTTTTAACTCAAAGATATCTGGTGTTTTTCATGCCACCGATGCGGATGAAAATGCTGTCAATGATGCTAGGTCTGAATACCTTTAGTGAATCTCTGTTGTGGGAACCTCAATTAGGAACCCAGGTGTTAATATTTGACCGCGAAAACTTATCCTTAGTTAGTCGTGGCGAAACCGATCCTTGGTTTAATTGGCATTTTGGCAATGGCTATGAAGATCAAGACGGTTCGGTGATTCTGGACATGGTGCGATATTCAGATTTTCACCAAACTAATGAATATCTCAGAGAATTTGCCAGTGGTGAGACACACACAGTTACTAAAGGAACATTGTGGCAAGTACATCTCAACCCCCAAACTGGTAAAGTTACAGAAACACAGGAAGTTGTCAACCGCAAGTGTGAATTTCCTGTAGTGCAGCGATCGCAAGTTGGGCAACCTTGGCGCTATACTTACATATCATTAATGCCCCAAAGAACAGATACAGACAAAGAATCCTTCAGTGCGATCGCCCGCTTCGACTACAAAACCGAAACCCTCACCGAAGCCGACTTAGGAGAAAACCGCTATCCTTCAGAACCCATCCACGCCCAAGATGCCCAAAACCCTGAACAAGGCTGGCTGCTAACCGTTGTATACGATGGTAATTCTCATAGTAGTGAAGTTTGGATCTTTGATTGCGATCGCCTGGATGCAGAACCCGTTTGCAAACTAGGATTACCTAGCGTCATTCCCCACAGCTTTCACGGTACTTGGAACCCAGCATAACAATTTGGGGAATCAAGCAGGGGAGCAGGGGAGAAGAATTTTCTCCTCTGCCTCTTTCCCATGCCCAATGCCCCATGCCCAATGCCCCATGCCCAATGCCCAATTCAATCTAATCTTTGAGAATTGCTAAGTGTAAAAACGTAGTATCCTACATACTGGTATATAAAAATAATTCCAAAATCATGAGGAAAAACCCCATAGGATTACTACTTAGCGGAGTGATTGTCAGTTTTGGATTGTCATCATTGTTGGCTCAAGCACAACAACAGGTTTCTGATGCCCAAGTCGCGGCGATGGTAGAGGCGCTGCGACTAGCTGCACCGCAGACCGGCATTGCAAATGATGGACTTTACAGTGAGTGGCAAGTTAAACCAGAAACCTTAAAAGGCTGGTCGAAACATTGTCTCAAAAAAGAACTAACGCCGACGCAGTTTGAAAACAGCCCTGCGACAGCACGCCAAGTTATATCCTGTATCACCCGCCGAGAGTTAAATAAGCAGTTTATCGCCAGCAGCAATAATGAAACCGCCGCTGTGCGTGGCGTCGGTTGTTGGTGGATGACTGGTAACTATACAGGCTGCAATAGCGGATTTACTGCTGCATATCTTCAAAAAGTTGTGGGTTTTTACCAGCAACAGCGTTCAAAACCAGCAATTACTCCATCCTCATCACCAAAATACAGCACTTACGGCAGCTATGAGGTACATCCCCAAATCTGAAAGCTTTGATACGAGAGGGCAAGGAGAAAAACTGTATTGCATAATGGCGTTGTTGCATGAATAGAGAAAAATGGTAAATTTTACTTATTCCTTCCTACCTCTACTAATCCCCTCCTAGTTTCTTAGTTGGACTATGAAGACGAAAGCCAAAACTAACTACAGAGTCCGTAACTGGCAGGAATATGATGCGGCGCTCAAGCAGCGAGGGAGCCTGACTTTCTGGGTGAGTGAAGAAGTAATCGAACAGTGGCGCAACGAAAAGAAAACAGGACGGAAAGGAGCCTCCAACTATTACAGTGACGTGGCGATCGCTACGATGGGAACTGTACAATCGGTATTTAACTTAGCAGGGCGGCAGACGGAAGGATTTCTAGAATCACTGTTTATCTTGATGGGAATTGAGTTGAAGGTACCAGATCACTCCACCCTATGCCGTCGTTTGAGCAATTTATCGGTGGAACTGCCCGTAATCCCAAAGGATGACGCAATCCATGTTGTAGTGGATTCAACTGGGGTAAAAGTGTATGGTGAAGGAGAATGGAAAGTTCGCACACATGGGGTAGGTAAACGACGGACGTGGCGGAAGTTGCATCTGGGAGTTGATCAAGGAAGCGGAGAGATTTTGGCTGCGGTGGTGACTACTAATGATGTAGCTGATTGCGAGGTACTACCCGACTTGTTGGAGCAGATTGACTCCAATATTGAACAAGTATCTGGTGATGGCGGTTATGACACAAACAAAAGTTACGACACAATCACTCAACGCCAAGCCAAAGCAGTGATTCCACCTCGCAGTAACGCTCAGATTCAACAGCCTCATAACTCTGAACTGCCTCCACATCAAAGAGATGAAAATTTGCGTCGGATACATCAAATTGGTCGCCAGCAATGGAAGCAAGAAAGTAGATATCATCGACGTTCTTTGTCTGAAACAGCTATGTTTCGACTAAAAATTATTTTTGGGGGTAAGCTAAGACGACGCTTTTTTGACAATCAAGCTGTTGAGTTATTTCTGCAATGTGCTGCACTTAATCGCATGATTCAGTTAGGCAAGCCAGATAGCTACAAAGTGGAAAAATAATTACTAACTCTGCTAAGAGTTGGTGTGCCTTTTTTCTGTTTCATGCAACAAAGCCTTGCATAATAGCCGGAAGCGCTGTAATCGCCGTGATGTGGCAATGATTTATGCGATCGCAATTAAGGTAAATCAATCCTTATAGTACAACATAGTACAATGCATTTAACACCAACAGTTTTGATATCTCCCAAGGGCGAATGAGCGTCGGGCGGTTTCCCTCCTGCCTCCTGCCTTCTTTAATAAAATCTTTAGAGGAATCAGGTTTTGTGCATAGAGCAAAACTAATTATACCTACAAAGGATTGTTTGACCTTTGCCAATCCTGTTAAAATGCATCGATGTCAAAAAAGCAACATCTCTTAAACAAAAAACCCGGTTGGTCTTTGGATGAGCGAGATCCAAAGTTCATAGAATCTCTGATGCCCCTGTTTGGCTTTTTGTATCACTACTATTTCCGAGTTCAAACTAGTGGCTGGGATAACATTCCACCCCAACAAAAAGTTCTATTTGTCGGTTCGCACAATGGGGGACTCGCTGCACCCGACATGGCAATGGTGATGTACGACTGGTTCCGCCGATTTGGTGTGGAGCAACCCATTTATGGCTTGATGCATCCCAAAGCTTGGCAGGTTAGTCCGCCACTAGCGCAACTGGCTGCCAAGGCAGGAGCAATCATTGCCCATCCGAAAATGGCTTATACCGCCTTGCACTCTGGAGCTAGTGTGCTAGTTTATCCAGGTGGAGCCGAAGATGTGTTTCGACCCTGTTATTTACGTAACAAAATCTACTTTGCAGGGCGGCAAGGATTTATCAAGTTAGCGTTACGGGAAAATGTGCCGATTGTGCCTGTGATTTCCTGGGGCGCTCACGATACGCTAATTGTGCTTGCTGACATTTACAAAGTTGTGCAGCAACTCCACGAGTGGGGGATGCCTTGGCTGTTGGGGATTGATCCGGAAGTTTTTCCGATCTATCTTGGACTACCTTGGGGATTAGCAATTGGCCCTTTGCCCAACATTCCATTACCTGTGCCCATGTACACACGGGTTTGTCCGCCAATTGTATTTGAACGCTACGGCCCTGAAGCAGCTAGCGATCGCCACTATGTCAATGAATGTTATGAATTAGTTGTTAGTCAGATGCAGCAAGAGTTAGATAACTTAGTGAAGCTAACTGCTAAAGCCAATTCTCTATGATGATACATATAATTTAGTCTGCCTACTGCAAAACAAAAGCCCTTCACGCAGCGTCTTACTCTCAAGGCCATTTTCAGGTAAATAGACCATACCAGACGGGCACAGCAATGCTGTGCCCGTCTTAGCGATGCTTACGGCGGGTAAACTACACCACAGTGAATGTAAATCAAGATGGTAGGTTCTCAGATATATTGGGCAACCTAAAAGTAAGCGATCGCCTTTTAACTTTTGCCTTACTCGGTGAATACAGTATTGCGTAGAGACAGAGTGCCTTGTCACAGGCATTGCACTCATTCAATTAAAATCAGGAGCTAGTGAAGCATAAATGAGTCTACTGTTAAAATGTCTTTTAGCGGTCAATCACAACCCCCTCAACCGTTATAAAAAACTACTAAGTAGCCTTGCTCTCTCACTTTGCACCCTGAGTTTTGGCATACAAGCTGCTCAAGCTGAAGGTAGTCGTACCCTGTATCCTAGTACTGCCCCAGCCGGCAGTAGTAGAGCTAACCTAGAGTGGCGTACTGATACTTATGGCGGTCTTGTGCTGCGACGAACTTTGCTAAAAGTCTATGCCAATAAAGATGAGTATATTCTTTTGGGTTCCAGCGCAGTTGGGGTAAATAGTGGTAATGTGCGCGTTTACAACCCCGGTCGTGTCAGTGGAAGTATTGGCAGTGAAACTGTTCCCGGCACAGCAGATTTTGTGTGTACTTCTCAAGCTGGGCGGGGCTTTATCTCAACTCGCCAACAGGAGTTAAATGGTCCCCGTGCTATTTCTGGCGGAGGTAATCCCAACGGCTATATTCCCTGCTACTACCAGGCTCCATCCACTGGAGTTTATGACATAGTTTTTTATGGGCCGGATGGAGGTAACTCTTCCGTTAATGGCGCTCCCACAGGTGAGATTGATTTGAGTAGTGGGAACAACTTTAACGATCAACAAAGAACTAGTGTTGCAGCTTGGGATGTAACGGTACGAAGTAGCGATCAAACTTCAACAACTGACTTTAACGGGCGGTTATTTAGCTATTATCTAGCTTTATTTACTGGTAATAACGGTCGATATCTCAACTTCCCGGTCTATCCAATAACCACAGATGGATTCCGATATAAAGTAGAACTCAGAGGCACAGATCCGAATGGATTCGTTCTCTATGGTAATCAAACTGGCTTTTTTGACAGTGACGGGATATCACCCTTGTATCACGATATACTAGGGGCGGATAGTCAGCTGGCAAATCCCCAAGGTGGCGTTAGCTTGGCTCGTCCCCAATACGCTACCTTTTTCAACTCCATCGACACCAACGTGCTTCCATACGTTGACCGTTACAAACGAGATGGCACTTTAGAAGGAACTGGTACTCCCATTAGCCCAATTATTCCTATTATTAGTAACTTACAATTCAACGGTACAGTTGTCGGAAATAACAGTTCTTTCGGTACGGGCGGTACTTTATCCTTTGATAGCAACGTCACAGGCACTTACGAACTCATTATCAGCCGAGACGGCAGCAATTTTGATCCCAGCAACTCCCAAAACCGTCTTATGCGAGGGATTATGGCTACAACGGGACAGCAAGCGATTAGTTGGGATGGTAAAGATAACAGTGGCAATTTTTTCCCGGTTGGCAGTGATTACAAAGTTCGTGTCAGAACTTATGGAGGCGAATATCACTTTCCTTTGCTTGATGCGGAAAACAATTTTACTGGTGGCCCTACCATTACAATGCTGAATGCTACTAACCCCATAGGCAACAGTAGAGGATTTTACGACGATCGCGGTTATAAAACTATCGCTGGTACTCAAATCGGTACTTCTGGTCAAGTACTCTGTGGAATTAATCCACCAAACCCAGCCTTCAGCGACCCACTTAATGGTTTTGACACCGCCAGTAATGACCGGAAATTTGGTCAGAATGGTAACGCTGGTAATGCTGGGACATCATGCAACGGCTCTTTTGGAGATACCAAAGGGCTGGATTTATGGACTTATTATCCTGGTCAAACTGCACCAACTCCATTGAACATCATTGATATAGTTTCACCCAGCGCTGGCAAAATTATGATCAACGAAGTTTTGTATAGTGAAACTGGTACTGCGACTAATACTAATGATGAGTTTATTGAACTGTATAATCCATCTTCATCGCCTGTAGATTTGAGTGGTTTGAAGTTGGCAGACGGACACCTGACGGCTAATGATAATGATAGTACTAACGGCTTTACTTATACATTTCCTAACGGCACAACTTTACAACCGGGGCAATATGCTGTGATTTGGATTGGGGATAACAACGCCAACCATCAAGCCACAGCAGCATCTTTCCAAGCTTGGTTGGGACAGACTCCCAAACTCAATAACTCCGGTGATGATATCTGGTTGTACGATAATCAGAATAAAATTATTGACTATATCGCCTATGGCAGTGGTAATGAGGTTAATACACCTCCTGCAAGTGTTCTCAATCTTTGGGACAACACATATCAGTCTTCCTTAATTGGGGCTAGCAATGGACAATCTATCAGCTTGACCCCCAATGGCCAGGATACTAATGTTAGTGCTTGCTGGGAAGCAACCACCAGTGGAAACTCTAGCACACGATGTCCAAACTACTTACCAACTAGAGACACTGATACTATAGCTAATCGTGTTACTAGTGTTGGGGAAAGTAATAATGGTGCTACTGCTGTGAATGCAAAGCTTTTGTTAGTAAAACGCATCACCCGCATCAATAACCAAGATTTAACCGATATTGTCGATGGTCTGAGTAACGTTGCTATTACTGCTGCTAATTATGTCCCAGAACCATTCGCCTCTGATGATAACTATATTACATGGCCGGCTGGCTACCTGCGGGGATTGATCAATGCTGGAACCGTCAAACCAGGAGATGAGTTGGAATACACTATCTACTTCCTCTCCCAGGGCCCAAGTAATGCTACTAACGTTAAATTCTGCGACTTAGTACCTAGCAGTACTACTTTTATTTCCACTGCGTTTAATGGTAATACTCCTGGTGATGGTGGTTTAACAGTCGCAGATCAAGGTATTGCCCTTGCCCTTGGTTCTAGCAGTCCCACAGTTTACCTCACCAATATAGAGGATGCAAGCGATCGCGGACGCTTTTATGCTGCTAATGAACCAGCACCATCATACTGTGGTGCTAACACCAATGGAGCTGTGGTGGTAAGCATCACGCGGAGTCCAGATTTACCTAATTTAGCCAAAGATTTTTACGGTTTTGTCCGCTTCCGCGCCAGGGTGAAATAAGAAAAAGTGAGGAGTGAGTAGTTAGCCCGCATTTCTCACTCTTCTCAAGGCGTTTGATGGAGCAGAAGAGAAGTAATGAATAATGAGTAATGAGTAATGAGTAAAAACTTCTTACTTCTTACTTCTTACTCATTACTTCTCCCCTGCACAAGCGCAGGCTTTAAGAGGTGTGGTGAGAAATCCGAGTTAGGAATTAGCAGTTTTGAATCTTTAACTCCTAACTCCTAACTCCTAACTCCTAACTATTTTCCTAGCCGCCGCTGACTGGTGGAATTAGCACGACTTCATCCCCATCTTGTAGTAGGGTATCTGGTTCAACAAATATTAGATTAATCCCAAAACGGGTGATATCACGCCATTGGGAGAGTTCAGGGTGTTCAGCTATGAGGCGATCGCATACTGCTTTGACTGGCATACTATTAGGAAATTCCAGTACCAGTTCCGAAACCTTAAAGGCTTCTTGATAAGCAGCGAACAATTTGACGGTAACAGTGATTGCAGATTTAGACATACAATATATCTTTGGCAGTACCACCAAGTGGTTTAATACTTGAGAAGCACCCTGAACTCTTGAGGTTTATTATACATTAAATAACTTTGGTAATTAGTGCATAATCTGCCCTTGCGATAACAGTAGCTCTGCTTTTATGGTGGGTGTAAAAACTTTGTCTTTCATATGACTAATTCAAACCACGTTAAAGACTGGACGTAGTTTCTCTTAGACCAATGACCAATGACCAATGACAAATGACCAATGACTAATAACTCTCGCATTGCCGTTTGATTATTCAGCATTGAGGATTTTTGGCACTTTGAAAAATTCGCCTTCTTGTTCAGGCGCACTGTTGAGAATGCTTTCGCGGTCAGGATAGGGTTGCAATTCATCCTCTCGTGTGACATTGCTGACATCAATTGCCCGTGTTGTTGGCGACACATTACTGACATCAAGTTCATTCAGTTGTTCGATATAGTCCAGGATACTTCCCAACTGGGTAGTGAATTGTTCTTCTTCTTCTGGAGTCAATTCTAAACGAGCAAGATTAGCTACTCTGTGAACTTGTTCTTGGTCAATCATTTTTTTTAGTGAGGAGTGAGGAGTGGGAAGTTAGGAGTTAGGAGTTAGGAGTTAGGAATTATTAACTCCTAACTCTTCACTTTTAGAAGAATACGTCAATTTGCGATCGCCCGGTGGTTTTCAGCCAGTTTTGGGCTTCGATGTAGTTATTGGGAGCCATGCGAATCGCTCGAATCCAATAGTCTGCGGCTTGGTCAAAAAGTGCTTCGCCAGCCTCGTTATCTCCAGATTCTTTCTCCTTTTCGCCTTGGTAGTGATAAATCACGGCGATGTTATTCAAGGCTTGGGGCATACGTGGGTTTAACTCAACTGCCTGGTGATAGAGTTCTAAAGCCTTTTCGTGGTCGCCATTGCTGGCATAGATTAGCCCCATATTGTAGAAAATATAGCCGCGATCGTTAGTATCTTCCTCAAGTGTTAGGGCTTCTTCATAGTATTCCAATGCCTCCGCATATTCCCCTTCCGCTTGGGCCGACATCCCATCTCGATAATAAACAAACGCTTCTTTAGCTTTTTTGTTGGTTGGCAGGATCTTCAGGATGATATCTGCCATCACTGTAAAGGATTTGTCAACAAAATTATCGTTCTTTTGTGTTCTTGGCATATGTGTCTCTGGGTATTGGGCATGGGGTATTGGGCATGGGGCATTGGGCATGGGTTATTCTCTTTTCCCCCTTGTCTCCCTCATCTCCCCAATTCCTTAGTTCATTCAATAGCTAATTTAACTGATTTGCGGGTGCATTCTTCTCACTTAGGGGTATGATACATTCCGCGCTATTATGCCGAGAGTTGTTTACCAAGGTGCTAACTGGATAGGCAACCATTGCTGGCGCTGGATAGGGACGCAATAGCTGCTGTAGGGTTTGGGGCGTTTGCACTTGCGAATCTAGCCATAAATCGTAATCTTGTGGCTCCAAAATCACTGGCATCCGCTCGTGGATGGGTTGGAGTAATTCGTTAGCTGCCGTTGTCAAAATTGTACAAGAGATTATTTCCTCGTTGGCAGGCGATCGCCATCTCTCCCACAAACCTGCAAAGCCGAAGGGTTGCCCATCTTGAAGACGAAAATAAAACGGCTGCTTCTTACCTTCTTGGCGTTGCCACTCATAAAAGCCATCAGCTATCACTAAACATCGTCTGTGCTTAAAAGCCGAGCGAAAAGCGGGTTTTTCGGCAACAGTTTCCGCTCTCGCGTTAATCAGCTTTGCCCCCATGCCTGCATCTTTTGCCCATGACGGAATTAACCCCCAATGCAATTGCTTAAATTCACGCTTTTCGCTTTCGGGATTTTGTAACACTGTTGCCACCATTTGCGTAGGCGCAATGTTATATTCGGCTGCTAAATCTGGAACTGACTCGACATGGAAAACTTGAGATAATCCTGCTGATGACTGGTTTAGAGTAAATCTTCCACACATACTTTTATTCTCGACCATTGACTAAATTAAACATCTCAATTTAGAAATAAATACTAATTATTTTTATTTTCTCAGATAATTTTATGTAGTACGTTCAGACGCTAAATATAAAAAAAATATCCGGTTTTGGGAAAATCTTTTGGTAAGATATTGTATTTTAAACCTTCAGTTATCAACATATTCCTAACTGGATTTTAGCATGAAACTACTGCGTCTGTACGATTTTTTACCTTCTGGCAATGCTTATAAGATACGTCTTTTATTGACACAACTAGGTATGCCTTTTGAGAGGATAGAGCTTAACATCTTGAAAGGCGAGACTCGAACACCAGAATTTTTAAGTAAAAATCCCAACGGTAAAATACCTGTTCTGGAAATCGAGCCAGGGAAATATTTGGCAGAATCAAATGCCATATTAGTCTATTTAAGTGAAGGCACAGAGTTTTTACCTTATGATCGCTTTTTACGAGCGCAAGTGCTGCAATGGTTGTGTTTTGAACAATATAGCCATGAACCTTTTATTGCTAAATCAAGATTTTGGATTTCTATTTTAGGTAAAACTGAAGAATATGATGAAGCTATCAAGCAAAACCGTGAACCAGGTTATGCAGCACTTAGGCTGATGGATAAACACTTAACTTCTCACACTTTTTTTGTAGGAGAGCGTTACACGATCGCTGATATCGCCTTGTTCGCCTACACTCATGTAGCTGATGAAGGTGGGTTTGATTTGACACAATTTCCTGCTATCCAAGCTTGGATAGAAAGAGTCAAGGCTCAATCAAGGTATCTCAGTATTACACAAGCATAAAGATTAGATTTTGTGAGTTTATGTCTCTCGTTTCTTGGTTCTAGTAGAGCATTTAAGAAGTGAGATATACCTCATATTCAAGAGGCAAAAGAGGTTTCAAAAAAGGTGTTAGTAAGCAGCAGCTAAGTATCAGTATCAATTTCTATCAGCTTTTGCCGCGAGGATAAACCTGACTTAATTCTGATATGAGATTTAGGTAAATCAAATTTCTCTGCTAGTAGTTTAATTAACTCTTCATTAGCCTTACCATCAACTGGAGGAGATTTTAAATACACAGTCAGACTGCCATCAGGTTGTTCTTCAATCTTTTGCTGTTTTGAATTAGGTTTAACCTTGACTTTTTTTTGCATAACCTATTCCGTGTAATTGTCGCAGCCACAACCAACCTAAAACACAACCCAATAGATAATGAGGAAAATCCCACCAAACAAAGGTGGTGCCAAGTAGCAATTTACCTATCAAGGTGGCGCGAATCTCTTCTAATAGTGGCGGATGCCAAAGTTGCAAGAATTCTAGTATACAGGTGATGACAAAAACCCATATAGGAATTTGAATTATCGCTGCCCGACTTCTGAAAAACCAAAATGCGAATAGACACCAAAATATTTCGTAAAATACAGCTGCTCCGTAGTCATTAAACCACTGATCAGCAGGCCCATTATAATACTTAAACAAAAAGCCCATCGGTATAACGATGAGCACAGAAAGAATAATAAATATTGTTTGGTTACGGTTTTGACGCATTTTCTACAGACTAGAGACTAAGCAAAATTTTAGCCTCTACTATCTCTTTGTCAATAATTCGCAATTTGGGATATTACAGGTTAAGGATATCTTCTGCTACCTGCACCCACCACACCGATTTTGTGGCGATAGGAGAGTTCAGCACCGAACCACCCGGAAACACTGGTTAGTATACCGACAATAAGCGAGATTAGCAATCCCCAAGGTACTATTCGGGATTCAGCGTCGCCCCAACGCAGGAGAAAGTTGATGAGTGATAAAACTAAAATAGAAACGTTAAGTATCAAATGCGCCCAACCTGCGGTACGTTTACGGACTCGTTCAATTTTCAAAAAGTCGCTGAGGCCGATCGCAGATGCAAGTACGCCTCCAGCTAATCCGAGTCCGATTAACCATAATGAAGCCCTAGCCCAAAAGAAGTCACCAGTTAACCAGTAGCCGATATCACTTCCCAAGGCGGCGGCTAAAAAGGCTATGGGAAAGATCACACTCAATGGATGTAGAGGATGTCCTGCGATCGCAACTGTGCTAGGTACGCCGGTATCACGATACTCACTGTCGTTACTTTCAATAACTGGTGGAATATTTGGAAAAGGTGTTGAACTTGTTTGTGTGGTTTCTGTAGTTTCCATTATTAGTATCCTGAATTTATGAGCTTTATATTTTGAAGCTGAAAGATTTTTTCTAAAATAAGCTTCAGCTTGTAGGGTTAGTTTGTCTAGTTATACTTTTAGTTTTTCTACTGCTTTATTCAGCACTTGCTCTCTTAATCTAGAACTATTTGGCATGATTAATTTAACTCCTGCTGAAAACAACATATCTTGAAGGTAATTTAATAAAATTTCATCATATTTTTATCTATCTAGCGATGTAATATGGGTTTAAATGTTGTCTATCTAAAAGTATAATGATATTATTTGCAATAAAAAATGCTTTTATATCCAGGTTTGTGAAGACGTAAACGCATTCTTTGGCAACTAGCACTTATCTCAAAAAGTTCACCGAAATTCTAACTTTCTAGGCAATTAAATACATAGGCTCCTACTTTTATCGAACAGAATTCAGAAGTCAGGAGTCAGGAGTCAGAATGGGCAGAGGGGAAAGAACTTGTACAATAACTCTCCTCTGCTCCCCTGCAAAAGCATAAGCTTTGAGCATCGGTGAGAAATCCGAGTTTGTGACCTCTGGACTTGGAACGGTTTGTTATAAAATTGACACAAGCCCTTTCTTTATTCGGCGGAGTTATCCTGACTCCTTTGATACAATGCTCTCAGAACGCTTTACCGCAGCCCTGACTTATGCCACCCAACTGCACGCTAACCAAGTTCGTAAAGGTTCAGGTGTCCCCTACGTTGCCCACTTATTAGGTGTCGCCAGTATTGCTTTAGAATACGGAGCAAATGAAGATGAAGCGATCGCAGCCCTCTTACACGATGCGATCGAAGATCAGGGTGGCGACGCAACACGGGAAGAAATTCGCCACCGTTTTGGTGACAATGTAACAGCAATTGTAGATGGTTGTACTGACGCTGATACAACTCCAAAACCCCCTTGGCGACAGCGCAAGGAAGCTTATATTGCTCATATTCCTACTGCTTCTCCATCAGTTCTGCTCGTGTCACTAGCAGATAAATTGTATAATGCTCAATCTATTCTCAAAGATTATCGCATTTTAGGTGAATCACTTTGGGAACGTTTTCAGGGGCGCAAAGAAGGAACTCTTTGGTATTACCGGGCGCTTGTAGATGCCTTCAAAAAGACTGAAAGCACTGTAATCATTGACGAATTAGAACGGGTAGTTGCACAAATTGAGGTATTAGCATCTTCATAAAAAAGTTTATTTACCCAGAAGTAGAAAAAAAATTCATAGGAACTAGACAAATAACCTTTTTACAGACACGATATAGTCATGTCTATCACAAGAAAAAATTGGCTTTTAGGTTCTCTCTCTAGATAAAAAATCTTTCCCTCGGTAGATAGTATACTTATATTCTTCTCATTGTTATGTTGCTAATATGACTATAGTAAGACAAAACACCCTTAATACAAACGTAAATTCTTCAGTAAGTCCTCCAGAGAACTTAGCAGAAAAATATATTGAAGCAGAGCGTATGCATGATGTTCTGCTTTTACTGCAAAACTTGATTAACAGTGAAGAAGCCACTGTAAAACTAATTATGGGTTGTCTCTATGATGTTGGTTCAGTCAATCTGATCAACCAAAAGCTTCGCTCAAAGCCTCTAAACAGGGTGATGAAATTAATAGCCAGAATGTCCAAACCAGTTTTTAAAACTTTAGCTTTTAATTGGTTTAAGAAAAACTGTCCCCAACTGATTACTAGTTGGCTACATACACAAGTGTCTTTTGGAAATCTACCAAATATACCCCAACAAGTACCAATCGAAGTTACAGAACTACAACCATATTCCATTCCACAGACAGAAAATTTGAGCCAAGAGATAAAAAATCTGCGTTACCAAGTGAGATGGCTAGCTGGAATTGCAATAATTGCGATCGCTGTTTTAGGAGTCGCAGCACTTAGTTAACCTGAAACCCATAAGTAGCACCGCAATCAAGTTTAATTGATTCAGCAAGCTACTTTTGCTAACGAGCAGCTAAAATTATTTATGAAAATTACCAAAAATCCAGCATCATTTTTTCAAAAAAACTATTCATGCCTGGAGTAATAATTACAAATTACAAATTACAAATTACGAATTACGAATTACGAATTACGAATTATTATGCCTCTGCCCAAACCGATCTTAGAGGACATCGAAATACATCTGCTTTTGGAAGGGATGTATCAATACTATGGTTATGATTTTCGGGATTATGCTATTTCCTCACTTAAGCGCCGCATTCATAGCTTCATGCAATTAGAGGGGTTAGCAAATGTTTCTGCATTACAAGAGCGGTTACTTCACAACCGGGCCTATTTAGAACGATTTTTGCTTGCTCTGACGGTGAATGTAACATCAATGTTTCGTGATCCTAGCTTTTATAACACCTTCAGAAATCAAGTTATCCCCTTCTTACAAACCTATCCATTTATTCGCATTTGGCACGCTGGATGCTCCACCGGTGAAGAAGTATATTCAATGGCAATTTTACTGCAAGAAGAAGGACTTTATCACCGTTGCCGCATATATGCTACTGATACGAATGAGAAGGTATTACAAAATGCCAAAAGTGGGATTTTCTCTCTCAAATTGATGCAGGAATACACTCAGCTTTATCTAAAAGCCGGCGGCAAAAAGTCTTTTTCAGAATATTATACAGCCGCTTATGACAATGCTATTTTTCGAGCATCCCTAAGAGAAAATGTTGTTTTTGCACAGCACAATCTAGCAACTGACGGTTCTTTTAATGAGTTTAATGTCATCCTTTGTCGTAACGTTCTTATATATTTCAATCAGGTACTTCAAAAGCGGGTACATGAACTGTTTTATAATAGTCTTTGCACCTTTGGAATTTTGGGTTTAGGACGACAAGAATCCATCAGGTTTACCCCTTATGAGCAGTACTATGAGGAGATAGTCAGAGGCGAGAAAATATATAAGAAAATTGCAGGTGGCTGAAGAGAATGCTCTGAGAGGGTAAAATAAGCAGCGCCCTGAAAATTATCAGTAAAATTGCGTTTGCTGTCAAAAGACAGTCTGTCAAACATTTTTAACTAATTCGGCGGAATTCCCCTTCCTCAGCGCAGCAGGAAGGGGATGGATAGCCGGACGATGACAAAAACATCTCCGACCAATATCAACCGCCAGGTTGATTAGGGAGTGGGATGGTTAAGGAATCGTCAGTTTTTGGACTTGCCAACCTATCGATCCAGTCTTCAATAAGTTGAGTCACCGTCTTTTCCTTGTCCTGTGCATAAGCCTTGAGTTTGTCGTGTCTTCTAGAGGATATACGAACATGCAAATCTTTTTTACTCATAAATATGTTCATAATGTGTACATATTTATAGTAATATATAAATGGTTGTTGACCCACCCACACGGCTCATAACAAACGGTCACAGTAGCGGTAGTACGCTTACCAAGTCTAAGAGCGTGAGAAAGGGGGAAAAACCTTGGTCACTGGTTCGCAAGGTTACGTCCTACGGTAAAAAATAAGCCACACAGGGGTGTACGAGAAAGTAATAAAACTGTCTGCGGAAGGCGGACGGCTACGCGGGTTCTCTCCATGAAGAGACAAACGGTGCAAACCGAGAGACGCTGTGTAAGACCATCATCGGGTTTAGTCCCGAATATCCCTGCGATATACCCAACGTGGCAACGGCGAATGAGACGCGAAACGATGATGGTTGTTTTTTCTGAAGCTCCGGTTTCAGCGAAGCAAGCCGGAGTACTTCACTTGTGTTCAGAAGACAGATATAGCGATCGCTTAAGGTAAATTACACATTAACGTCTTAAAGGAGATTGTCGATGCAACTTCTCGAATGTCCTCCTGTTGCAGTCATTGCTGGAGAAAATGCCGTTCACGTTTCTCAACTACCTTCTATATGGCAAGACATTGCTAGAGGAACCCCAAGTATCGGACTTTCCCATCCCCAAGACTATGTTGAGATGGCACAGTTGTTCTTATACAAATTAGAACATGGCGATGTTGACTTATTTAGCGATCGCCCCCAACTGGCTCACTTGATACCGTCATTTTCCCAGCTATTTGCACAACTGGCATGGGAAACTCTTGACTTTTTTGGACAAGACTTTCTCAAACACAGCTATCCGAACTTTGCAGAAATTCTCCATAATGTGGAGTCAAAGGGGACAGATTATGCTGATGAAGTAAAAGTGGCTCGCATTGGCATAGATTTGTTCAACGAGTTTGGTTATGAATTACCAGCAAGTTTCTACCATGTGCATCTAGCACCAATTTACCGCGATCATGTTTTTGAAGAACGTGCCTTACGATTTGATAAACGCGATATCGAACACAAACGTTCTTGGGATGCCATACTCCATGCAGGTAAGGTATTTGCTATCCAAATGAAAGTACAAAGTATTGCTTCTAAATATGGTTTTACTTATCAACATGGCTGCGGTTGCAACTCTCATCTATCTTCTATTGATGTATCTCGTGGGGCGTTTGAATATGAGTTGAGTCCCGAAAAACGTCAGCGATGGATTCGCAGTTTCATCTGGACTGCTTGGTATGAGTATGCCTTTTTTGCGATCGTACCCAATACAAGTTATTTGGTTTAATACCAATTTTTTATGAAGCTGCATATAATTCGATCCCCACTAGCCCCCCTTAATAACTACGGTGTATACACAAGTCTGAAATAGCTGATTAATCAAGGTTTTACCCCACCCTAATCCTCTTTCAAGGGTAGGTATTTAATAAAGGCGTATTTTTGCAGGTAAAATACTATCTAGCTTTTATCAGCAGAATTACTACGGGTGCAGGAGGGTGAATGCAAGTAGGAAAAAGCGAGGAATTAAGAGAATGGACTAGAAAAGTAATTGAAAAAATGCCAAATCTCACAAAACCTCAAGCTGTTGTACTGGCAATGTGGACTTTTGGGATAGTAATGACCCAATCAAGTGGACTGACAACGGTTTCAGTATTTTTAGCAGAACTACTGGGTAAAAAGGAGAATACTATACGTCAGCAACTGCGGGAATGGTATCGAGACGCAGAAGATAAAACAAAAACTGGTCGAACTTCATTGGATGTGACATCTTGTTTTAGTCCACTACTATCTTGGATTCTAAGTCTTTGGCCTAAAGGTGAAAAACGTCTAGCATTGGCAGCAGATGCTTCAACTTTAAGCGATCGCTTTACTGTATTAGCAATTAGCATTGTTTACCGTGGCTGTGGAATTCCAATTGCCTGGAAAATAGTTGAAGCTACCATTCCTGGAAGTTGGAAACCTCACTGGGAAGAATTATTTCGCCATATAGACAAAACTGTACCACCAGATTGGTTTGTAATTGTCACCACAGATAGAGGGCTTTATGCTGAGTGGTTGTATCAACAAATCTTGAACTGTGGTTGGCATCCTTTTATGCGGATTAACCTTCAGGGGCAGTTTCAAATTAAAGGTACTGTTTCTTGGCTACCTCTAAATACTCTTGTTCGAGAAGTTGGTCAGTCATTTGAGTCATTGGTAACTTGTTTCAAAAGTAACCCGATTGAATGTACATTGTTAGCCCGTCATGACGAGGGCTATGCCGAACCTTGGTTAATTCTCACCGATTTACAACCCGAAGTTGCGGATGCTTGTTGGTATTCGATGCGCTCTTGGATTGAATGTCTATTTAAAGACGGTAAAAGAGGTGGTTTTGCTTGGCATCAAACTAAAATGACAGATACCAAACGAGCCGAGAGACATTGGTTAGCGATCGCAATCGCTACTTTATGGCAGGTTAGTGTTGGAGGTGCTATTGATGCCAATTTGCCTATTAGTAGTTTAGACGAATTACCACAAACCCACGTTGCACGACGCAATTTGAAAAATAGTGTCTTCCATCGTTGTCTCTCATGTTTCCGTCGTGGATTTTTAGTGATTAAGGCTGCCGTTCTTAATCGTCTTCCCCTACCTCAAGGTAGCTTTTTCCCTGAACCTTGGCCTTCCTTGACTCCACAACTCCATGTCTCTCAAATCACCCTCTCTACTGCCTGATTTTTAAATACCTACCCTTGAAAGACTAAGGGGGGTAATTCAACTTGTGTGTACACCGTAGTTATTAAGGGGGGGAACCGGAAGAACATATATCATATCAAAGTCCCCCTTTTTAAGGGGGATTTAGAGGGATCAAGATATATGCAACTTCACATTAAATTGGTTTAACAAGAAAGAATTCAGGGGTCAGGAGTCAGAATTGAATTATGTGCAAGGGTAGCGAGTCCGCGTACCCTTACAGCTAACAAAGTAAGCTAGCTACACCCAATGTCTCGTAGAGAACATCTTGATTCTTACCGGAGCTAACGGAAACGTCTCCGGCTCCACTCCTAAATTCTGAATTCTGTTAGCGGATAGCTAAGGTTTAGCCCATTCTGACTCCTGAATTCTTCTTCAAGAAATTGGTTCAAAAACCATTTGAGGAATTAACACTTCATCTTGTAATTCTCCAACACCCAAAAAGCGAGTCTCTTCTTCATAAACTCGCACCATCCCAGTAATATCAGAATTTAGAGAAACTCGCTGACCTTGACACCATTTTTGAGCAGATGTTGCTGGTAAAGTCACAGACAACAAATGTTGTAACGCTGCATCAGGGGCAAGAGGTTGAAATGCCCCGGCTTGCAGCTTAGTTTCTAAGTCGCTCAAAGTGAGACTATCTGCTAAATCGAAACCACTGCTTTGGGTGCGGATTAAAGCTGCAAGAGTGCCACCGGTTTTTAAGATTGCACCTAAGTCACGAGCGATCGCTCTAATATATGTACCAGATCCACATGCGATCGCAACATCCAATTCGGGAAAATCTCCTTCTCTCCAGTCCAAAATTTCTATGCGAAAAATTTCCACTGTCCGCACTGGAACTTCCACTATTTCACCTTTACGTGCTAAATCGTAGAGGCGTTTACCATCTACTTGAATTGCACTGTAACTCGGTGGTATTTGCTCAATCTTGCCTTCAAATTGTGCCAGTACAGTTTTCACCTCTGCCAAACTCAATCCAGCACAAGGTTGAGAATTGATGATTTCACCTTCTAAATCATCGGTTGTAGTCCGCACACCCAGGCGAATCGTAGCCTTGTAAGCTTTGTTTTCTGGGAGATATTGCAATAGTCTTGTGGCTTTACCAAGTGCGATCGGTAAAACCCCTGTAGCGGCTGGATCTAAGGTTCCCGCATGTCCTACACGTTTGAGGCGCAATAATTTTCGCACCCGCGCTACGCAGTCGTGGGAAGTCCAGTCAGATGGTTTGTTTAAGTTGAGAAAACCTTGAAATAACACAAAATCAATACTTACAGCTTCTAAACTCTATTAAATACTTATTTAATGCTCAAAGCATTAATATTTGGTAATCAAGGCTTAATTAAGCATTAATTTATACACATTAACTAGGCTAAATACATTCTCTAAGCACTTTACCGAATAATTCACAAAAAGCGCAGATAACGCCGAGCATATACAGTAAATACCACGATGTCGCTTATAAGTGACAATACATATTATTGTAATCAATAAAGAAATTTTATAGAAAAATTAATAAAATGAAAAAAACAATCTTCACTACTACATTAATTCTTTGTTCTATGTTGATTGCAAGTTGTAGCGATGGCAATACTGCTTCTCAACAAAATCAAGTTAATCAAGCAAAGACTGCAACAAGTACTCCAGTTAATTCTGAATCTATTTCTGCAAATAAAGAAAAGATAGATAATATCGAAGCTAGCAAAAAAACTAGTAATTCAACATCAAATGAAAAAACACCTATTAAAAACAATAAAACTAATGAAGTTCCTAACGATAAACCGACATTGGGTACTATCAAAGAGATGCAAAATGGAGACTTAAAATGTTACGTTACTGTTATCGACGAAAATGATAAATTACATGAAGGTGTCGGTGCAACATTTGATGTTTGCGAACCAGAGAAATACGTCAATAAAAAAGTACGAATGTATTATCAGATAGAAAACGTCAGTGATTGCCAAAGTTCTGAACCTTGTGGGAAAACAATCAAAGAATGGCTAATTAGCAAGATAGAAATTCGAGATTAAGAATCACAAGATTTATTTTTAAACGCACCGCAGCACTCCCTACCCTCAATCTACTCATAGGGTAGGGGTTGGAGCAGATGACAACGATTGCACCTTTGACTAATATCGACCTATTCTCGCTACAAGAACAGAGGTCAACCCCTTCTCCTGCAAAGACGCTGCGTGAACTGGGAATTCAAGATCAGGTTCGCAGACTCAGCTAAAACTGGTTAAGATTTCAACTTTGCCCTTGATAAAATAAGTTGATATCTGTAAATACGACCGGGAATCAATGAAAACTGGCATTCAAAAAACAGCAGAAATCCTAGAGCAAGTTCACCAATTAGAATCTACACTGGGTCTAAAGAATGAAGCCTGTCGTTCCAAATTTTTGATTCACCCTGACTTTAGATCAAAAGTTTTTTTATTTTTGCATGGTTTTACAGCAGGCCCTTACCAGTTCGAGCCGCTCGGTAAAGCCTTATTTAACACCGGATATAATGTTTTAATTCCTTTACTACCCGGTCATGGACGCTCCGGTGACTGGAGGCATCAAAACCCTCCACCTCTGCCAACAGATATTAAGATTTATCAAGAATTTGTAATTAAATGGTTAGAGATTGCAAAAACGTTAGGTCAAGAAGTTGTGATTGGTGGATTATCGACTGGTGGAACTTTAGCTGCTTGGTTAGCTTTAGAGCATCCTCAAGAGATTGACCGCACCTTATTGTTCACGCCTTATTTAGGTAGCCGCTACTCACTATTCGATTTACTTATAAAAATCTTGCCAATTTACTTTGAATGGTTTAACAAAGATGCACCTGGTAATTTTGGTTATAAAGGTTTTCGTCTTAAGGCATTACGGATATTTCTTGAATTGGGATATCAGGTTTTAGAAAAGGCTCAAGGCTGTGTTTCTGCCCCTATCTTAATGGTATGTAGTGAAGCAGATCATGCTGTTAATCGCTCGAAACAGCAAGATTTTTTCCGAAGAGTACTTAAGCAGCAACCAAAATCTTGGTATTACTGTTTCGATGATTCACTTCAAATTGAACACCGAATGATGACGAAACTGGAAGACAATGATTATGAGGAACTGATAATTACCCTTGCGAAAGCATTTGTTGAGAGTGATTTGACTTGGCTAGAGTTTGAGCAAATGGCAACGCGGATCACGCAGGGACATGCCTATGACCAAATCATGCGAGAACTCAACTTTGATAGGCAAGTTTCTCAACAGCTATCTGCAATGATGACTCAAGCTTTTGGCTGTGAGGATCTCAAATGCATCAATCCAGATTCCTAGTGAGCATCCCAATTTTGCAAAAAAACGAAGAGACTCAAAAAATATGTTTAGTCCAGTATGGACATTAGTCGCTTTCGAGCGATCGCTATAAATTTCTGCCGCAGATATGTATAAAAATAACTATCATTTCGTCAGTGTTTAGATGCGTTTGCCCTGATTGGGAATGCCTTTGGTAAGTTGACTGTAACTTTAGTTCCTTGCCCCACTTCACTGGACAGGGTAATATTACCACCATGTAACTCAACACAACCTTTAGCGATCGCTAGCCCTAAGCCTGTACCAGGAATTGTGTCAACATTACTTCCACGACTGAAGGATTGAAACAAATTTTCTTGATCTGCTATCGGGATACCAATTCCCTGATCTTTGATGTAAAAGATTACTTCTGATTCTTTACTGATGAGGTGGAATTCCACAGTACCTCCATCTGGAGAGTACTTAATTGCATTGGATATTAAGTTAATAAAAATTTGCTGTAAAAGTCCGCGATCGCCCCAAAATTCCTGGTTTTTCCCAGTAATTTTAAAAATCAATTCGTGGCGATCGCCTGCTGTTTCTCGTTCTTGTTCTATGAGGTCGGAGAAAAAATGTAGTAAATCAAGTGGGATTGGTTTAAACTTGGGTTTTTCCAGTTCAAATTGGTTAACCAGAAGCATATTATCCACAAGTTTGGACATATACCTTGCTTTCTGTTCAATGATTCCCAAAAACCTCTGTTGTTTAGACTCATCTAGTTGCTGACTATGTTTTACCAAAGTTGATGCAGCAGCCAGAATTGAAGTTAGCGGCGTGCGATACTCATGGGAAACCGTTGCAATGATTTGGGATTTAAATACATTGAGTTGCTTTTCTTTAGCAAGGGCTGCTTGAGTTTGGGCTAACAATTCCGCCTGTTGAATAGCGATCGCTAGTTGCACTGATACTTCATTGAGCATTTGGGCATCATCAGTTTGCCAGTGTCGTTCCCCAGAATTATGGTGAGCAATCAATAAACCCCAAAGCTTGGGCGTTGGGTTCCCATTATTACTCAGATTAATCGGAACTACCAGATTTGCCTTAGTATTAAATTGCTCTTTTAGGCTGACACAATTACACAAGCCAAGCTCATAAATATAAGGGATTGGGGATTGGGAATTAAAAGGCAGAGGGGCAGAGGGGCAAAGGGGCAGAGGGGAAAGACCTACTGCAACTTCCCCCCTGCTCCTCTGCTCCTCTGCTCCTCTGCTCCCCTGCTCCCCAGTCCCCGCCCCAATGCGATCGCACAATTCGACAGTGCGGTATGATTCAACTGATGAGGCAACTATTTTACCGTCCGCATCTGGGGCGAACTGATAGACCATCACGCGATCGCACTTCAGAAGTTGCTGTACCTCGGCTACAGCCGTATTCAAAATTTGCTCTAAGTTAAGAGACTGGCGAATTCGTAAAGCAGTCGTGGCAATTAGGCGCTGTCTATCTTGAGTTTTCTGGAGTTGGGCTTGCAAGCACGATTGCTTAATGGCATTGCGGACTGCTAGTTGCAGCACATCCTGTGTCAAATGTTGCTTGACTAAATAATCCAAAGCACCCCGTTTCATTACTTGCACAGCAACCTCTTCATCGCCACGCCCTGTCAACATAATTACGGGGACAGAAGTCTCAAATATCTCCTGCTGCATCTGATCGAAGAGTTCTAACCCACTCATATCAGGTAGGCAAAAATCCAGCAGAATGACATCGCAGCGGACTTTTCGGCACAAAGCAAGTCCATCTTCGGCACAATCTGCCTCCAAAATCTGGTAGGACTGGTGCGGATCTTTCAAAAGATACCGACGATAGATTTTTCGATCTGCGGCACAATCATCGATGATGAGTAGCGTCCGTATGTCCAACATAAGGTTATGAGGATCAGGGAGTCATATAGATCCCTTTTATCCAGATTGTGTTTTTATTGCATAATTCTAAAAATAATATAAAATAAGTATAAATAAAATCTAAATTCTTTAGTAATTCTAAAGCAATACAAGCAGTCGAGCATCGGTAAAAAACAGGAAAATGGGGAAAACACATATATCAGAGACAAGCAGACACAGTGACTCAAAGAGGAAAATGTCGCTGTGTCCTCTGAGCCGTCTCCTTAGTTATCCCATTGTCCCTACTGCCTCATCAGCAGAAAATAAACAAATTAATCCAAGACGGGTGGCGTATTGGCTTCAAGCCAGTAATCCACAAATGCCTGGATCGTCTTTTTTAATTCCTGAGCATCCATCGGCTTTACCAGATATCCATTTGCGCCCTTTTGGTAGCACAATTCAATATCCTTGGGGTTAGATGATGTGGTAAAAACAACGATGGGAATTCCCTTGAAACTCTTGTCTTGCTTGAGCCGATCTAAAATCTCACGGCCATCAATACCTGGCAGATTGAGATCGAGCAAGATCACAGAGGGTCGTAATGCTACTTTAGAGTTGGGTAAGTTTTCGCCCTTAGCGTAGGCATCTTTCCCCTGTTGATAGAGGAACTCTAAAACCTCATCTCCATTAGTACAACGGTGTATGGGGTTTTGGACAGCCATGCGCCGCATGAGGCGTTGCAGCATCCGAAAATCTTCATTGCTGTCCTCAACAACGAGCAGCGGTTCATGAAGTTTTTTTGTCATTCGTGGTCTTAAAAGAGCTTAACAAAAATACATATTTAGTCATTATCTTAAACTATTCCAGCGTAAAATAGAACATTGAGCCAACGCCTATGGTAGATTCAACCCAAATTTTACCGTTGTGAAGCTCAACAATCTTCTTAACAATAGCTAGTCCAGCACCCGCTCCTCCACCGTATTTTTCCTGGGAATGAAGCCGCTTAAATAATCTAAAAATGGTTTCTAGGTGATGCTGTGGAATTCCAATACCGTTATCGCGGATATAAAAGATTGGGGATTGGGGATTGGGGATTGGGGATTGGGGATTGGGGATTGGGTTAAGAAAACTCTTCCCTAGTCGCCAGTCCCTAGTCGCCAGTCCCTCATCTAAGTAGCCAATCTCAACCCATTGCTCCGCTTTATCGTTGTATTTGAAGGCATTACTAAGCAAATTACTGAAGACTTCATTAACGAGAACTCGGTCACACTGAACTGTTGGCAAAGGCCGAGGAATACGAATATCCATCAGCCCAGAGTCTTGGCGACTAGCACGAAAGACTTCAATTACTTGGGTGAGTAATTCGTTGAGGTCAGTTGCTTGCTCTCGCAGGTGCGCTTGTCCTAACTGTGAAAGTCGCAGCAAAGCATTAATGAGAGTTTCCATGCGTACAGACAATGAGACTACTGTTTGCAAGCACTCAATTCCTTCATCATCTAATAGTTGACCATAATCTTCTAGCAGTACTGTCGAGAAGTTATAAATTCCCCGCAAAGGTTCCTTGAGATCATGGGAAGCGGCGTAGGCAAAGGATGCTAGTTCTTGATTGCTGCGCTCTAACTCCAGGTTGATTTTAGCTAACTCATCTGCCTTTGAGAGTACAATACCAACGATCGCATTATTGAGAGCGATCGCACTATCAAGTTCACAAGCTTTCCAAGGTAGAGAAGTTAATCTAACCGTTTCTTGCCATTGTTCAAAGGATTTTCGTGGAGATAAAGTATGGCTACCATCTGCCTTGGTTTGAATAGATTCCTGTGGATTTCCAGCCCAATGTACCGTTTGGAGAACTTCAGGACGAAACCAAAGGATGTAATAGCGGCGAATTTTAGAAATCCGCAGTAGCAGCAAACCACTAGCAGTATCTTTAAATCTCAGCGCTTCTGGGTAAAGCTTGGGTAGAGAATCAGTGGAAAACAGGTTGTCACTAACTTGGGTATCCGCCCATTCAATGAGCGCTCGAACTTCATCAATATTCGGTGTTGTTCCCACAAGGGTAATTTCATTATCCAGACAAACTGCCGCTCCAGAGGCACTAACAAGATCGAGCAAGCGGATTTCAGGTTTAATTAGAGCATCGATAAAATTGTCTGCTTGGGAAATAGATTCAAGGAACTCGGACTGTAGCGATTTGAGTTTTACCTTATAGTCCCATTCTGAGTGACTAATTTTGTGCGCTAATTCTGAAGAGACGATTTGTCCCAAAAATTCGCACATCTTGCGGACTTCGTAAGAAATATACTTTGGTGTTTGATGGTGACAGGATATTAATCCCCAAAGCTTCTGCTCTTGAATGAGCGAAATCACCAAAAGAGCCTTCACTCCCATATTTTGATGATATTCTGCACAACACCAATCAAAACTCCGCAGCAGACAGTAGCTTAAGTCAAGATGCTGATGTGTTGTCGGGTTTTCCGTTGGAACTAGTTTGACAGGTTCGGCAGTCAAATCGGGGAGAAATCGGAGAAAGCAGCGCGTGTATAACTCCCTAGCCTGAGCCGGAATGTCTGTAGCCGGATAGTGGAGTCCTAAATAAGGTGATAAATCTTCCCGTTTGACTTCTGCAACAACAGAACCCGCTCCCGACTGGTCAAATTGATAGACCATCACCCGATCAAAACCAATGATTTTTTGGACTTCTTCAGCTACCAAATGCAAAAATTCTATCAGATTGGATGTGCTTTGCATTTTTGCGATCGCAACACCTGCCAAAGTATGGAAGCTTAAGAAACTCAACTCCGATTTTGAGTCAGTCGGTTCTAGCTCCAAAATCACAGCCTGTTCTGTACGATGAGCAATCGCGTCAAAGTATCGTTCACCATGTAAGGTATTTATTAATACTTTAAAAGCGTTTGCACTGCCAATTTTTTTCACCAAGCACTGCTTAACAGTTTCCACTTGCAAAGAGTTAAGTAAATCGCTCAAAGGTTGACCAAGTAAATCTTCTGGCTCCTTGCCTAAATATGCTTGGGTATTGTTGCTAACTTGCAGTATCTCTAGCTGAGTACTGAGTGCTAGTAGAACTCCATGAGGTTGAATAGAGCCAGGTATATGAATAGGTTTGCGATCGTGGTTAGTCAGGGCTGTTGCTTGGGCTGTAGTATATTCAGGCTGGCTCATAACTGAACTTATGTAAAGCTGACTTTTACAATAGCGCAATTAAATGTCACATTTCTTTAAAGTATATGCCGATAAGTTATGAATGCGATCGCATCTCAACTGTACTTATTACGGTTATCGAACAGAATTCAGGAGTCAGGAGTCAAAATACAGGAAAGGTATTCTGTATGACTGGCGGATAGCACAGCGTTAGCGAGTTTGCGTTCGCTTTTAGCGTCTCGTAGAGAGCGTCTGAATAACCGGCGTTTTTGCACCCTCACCAAATCTACGATTTGGTGGTCAACAAGAAAGTCGCGGGTCTGAATCCCCGACTGATTTATTCTGAGTCCTGAATTCTGACTCCTGAATTCTGAGTCCTGAATTCTGAATTCTTCTTCAATACCTTAAACAGCAAGAAATCTTTGTCAATTGTTCAGTACTCATTGAGATAACAATGACAATCTGGCTTATCAATCAGTGATTCCACCAAAGCATTTAGGGCAGTTGCAGCTAAAGCGCCACCTCCCAAAGTTCCTTCAACTGTAATATAAGGTATCCCTTGTTGCATCAGTTGTCGCTTGGCTGCGGGAGCATGGCTAAAGCCAATGGGCATTCCTATTACTAGTGCAGGCTGAATTTTCTGGTTAGCGATTGCTTCACAAATTTCTACAAGTACTGAGGGAGCATAACCAACTACCAGCACACAACCCGGACTTACTTGCTGCAAGTTTTCTCGCCATTGTCGATGTTGCCAAAAAGCGAGTTCTGCTTCTGTGGCGGTGGTAATATGAGGGTTATCAATCAAGGTTTCAATGCGGCATCCCAAATGAACTAATCGGGTTTGATCTAAAGCAGCAGCAACCGTTTGGGTATCGACAACAATTTGACAACTTGAAGATAGAGCTGCTCGACTAGCTGCGATCGCGCCTCGACTCAATTTGACAAAGGACACCAAACTCACATCGCCACAAGCCAAAACCAACTGAGAAATTAGGTGTTGTTCAATTTCTGAACGGTGAGACAAATCAGGTAGTAAACGTTGTAGCGATTCAGTAAAAGCTTCTGAATGGTTATGAATTTCGGCATCCAAGCCACTCCACAGATTTTCCAATCCCCCCAATCCGGCTTGGGTTTCGACATCCAGTAACTTGAGTTGCGCCAAAACTTCCGCCTGGATAATTTGACAATGGCGATCGCGCCCCAATAATCCTTCTAATGCTGATGCAGTTTGCCGCAGTTGAGAAATTTGTTGCATCACCGCCCGATATTGTTGCTGGAGTTGTCCCATGAGGTTAACAGTTGTATCCGCCTCTGGTTCCACCTCCAAAATATTGCGGATGTGGTTTAGCTGAAACCCTTGCTGCTTCAATGCTACAATCCGTTGCAACCGGAGGATATCTTTTTTAGTATAGAGACGGTAATTGCTAGGCGATCGCACTGGTTGCGGTAGCAGTCCCAATTGATGATAATGGCGTACCATCCGCGGAGTTAAACCGCCTCCTACTGCATCAGTGAGTTCTTTAATGGTTAAGCAATCAGCATTCATGATTTACAAAAAAGCAGGAGTTAGGAGGCAGGAGGCAGCAGGTTAGGAGTATAAATTAAAACTAAAGTTGCTGGGTTTAGAGCCAGGTTTCAAGAAAGAATTATGTTAGATGAACTTGAGCAAGCTTTGGCTAAATATCCCGACCCTTACAAACAGACTATAGGAATCCGCTTTGA